>CAMWHJ010000024.1 GCA_947174015.1 uncultured Lachnospiraceae bacterium
CTCGACCACCAAAAAATTTCAAAAAAAACTTACACACTTTACTTGACAAACCCATAATCTCCGAGGGTATTCCCCTCTTACCTTTATCTCTGTCAGCCAACAATAGAAAAACACGCTTCCCAAACTTTCTATTGTCATGAATAACACATCTGCCATCCGCACAACATCGGATGGCAGAAACCTTTTTCATCATTCACAAATTCCATATCACCGTTTCACTGATTCAAATACATCACAAATACTCATCTACCTCAATCCCCTTGAGGTCCTCTTTCAATAAAATACTCTTTTCCTCCACTGCCTCCTGCAATTCTTTGTTTTCAGCCAATTCCAGGAGATTTTTCATCTGCTTTTGTTCTTTTGTTTCTTCCGTTCCATGGAGCTCTTTACTTCTCTCGTTTATGTTCTCTCCCTGTTCCTTTTGTTCCTCCATCTTTTCATCATACTTCTCTTTCGCTTCGTCAATCAATCCCAACTGTTCTTCTCTGAGTGCATCATCTACGATTGCTTTCGCTTCCTTGTTGGCATCTACCATAGGATGTACTTTCAGCAGCTCCAGTTTCATATCCTCTGCTGCCTGTTGATGGGCACTTGCCATCTGCCGGGAACGATTTGCCCGTTTTCCATATTCATCTATGGCTTCCATATATTGAATGGCTGATTTCTGATAGTCTGTCAGGTCATCGGTCTTTGCCAGACGTTCCTCCTCTTCCTTAGTTAATTTTTGTCCTGCATTCTTTTTCATTCGCAATCCAGCGATTTCCTGAGCCAGTTTCTCTTCTTTGCTGTTTGCAGACACTTGGTATTGTTCCATTGCCGCTGCCTTCAGCTCCTGATTTTTCTTTACCTCAGCCTGATTTTCCACTGTCTGATGCTCATATTCTGTCCTTTTTTCCAAGTGTTCTTTTATCTGTTCACTGTATTCCACATCTGATGCCATTTGATTCAGCCGAATCTTCAATGCCTGTTTTTCCTTTTTTCTTCTCCTCTCCTCCGGACTCATTTTCTCCATGAAATTTAATTCATTTGCCTTAATTGTCTTGGATTTTCCCTTCTCTGTTCCTTTCTTTTCTCTCAGCTCTGGTTTTTCAAAAGCCCTGATGCTTATATTTTTTACTCTCATAAAATTCCCTCACTTTCTTCTGCGGCTCTTTCAGCACGCTCCGCAGCATTTCCTCACAGAACATCTCTTTGGGAAATCCTACGATATGTTCTATAGGTTCTCTCTCTAGTTCCTGCATTTTTTTCAGCAAATCTTCCGGACAATAACCTGTATCCGCTGCCAGCAGCATTGGAATATCAAAATCACTGTCCCCTGCTGCCAAAATCTTATGTTCCGTTCCCACATACTCCCGAAAACGCTTTAAAGAAGATCCTTTATTTAATTTGGCAGGTGTAATATAAACCTTACTTCCATTGGAATCTACATACACCACATCCAAATCCAAATTTGTCTTTAACATTTCCAATGTGGCAGGCACATCATTGCTTTTGGTAAATACAAAAAGCTCATCCACCTTACGGATCTCAAAACACACATTTTCGTCCTGCCTTAGCAGCTCCATCCCCTGATCCATCTCTTTCTGAGCATATGATGCCATACGTTTACTTTCCCGAAACCATTCTTCATTGACCTTGCCATCCTCCAAAAGAACCCCGCCATTTACTGCTAATGCATATTTAATTGGCACCTGACTGCCAAAATCAATGCGAGAATACTGTTCTAAGGAACGTGTAGTTAATGGCACCAAGGTTTTATCCTCTGCCACCTTCCTCAAGAGGGAAAGGGAGACTGTGCTGATAAAAGACAGCTCCTTTCCCTCCTTTGTCTCCACCAGCACCTTATCCTCACCAATATCATGACGATAAGAATAGATCAATGTATTATCTAAATCACAACAAAAATAAATCATAACTCTTTACCGCCAGTGAAACCGGAAAGCACCGACTGCAAATCCACACCTGTGGATTCCTTCAATCCATCCGTGACCTGATTCAATGTTCCCATAATATCTTTTACCAGTTTTGCAGAATTTCCTTCTCCGTACATGGTAATCTTTTCCACCTTAGACAGAGGCTCTGCAATATTTCTTGCAATTTCCGGCATAGCCTTAAAGTACATTTCCAAAACAGCAGCTTCACCCATCTGCTTCATGGCTTCCGCCTTCTTCTCAATACCTTCTGCCTCCGCCAAAGCTTTTGCCCGGATGGCTTCTGCCTCTGCCAAACCTTTGGTTCGGATACCCTCTGCCTCCTGCTCCATGGAATAACGACTGGCCTCTGCTGTGGCCTTTAATGCTTCCGCTTCCTTTTCGCGCTCAAACTTCTCTGCCTCTGCATTTTTCTGACGTTCAAACAACATAGCCTCCGACTTTCTCTGGGTTTCATACAAGCTTGCATCGGATTCCTGCTGCTTCGCATATTTTTCTGCTTCCGATTGTTTCTTTATGGTGGCTTCCAAAGTACGCTCTGTCAATTCTACCTCTTTTTCCTTTAATGCAATGGCTTTCTCCTGTCGGGCTAAGTTTGCTTCCGCAGTGGCAATTTCCACGGTCTTACGCTCTGTTTCCTGCTGAATGTTATAAGCAGCATCTGCAATGGCTTTTTTGGTATCAGCATCCTTTTGCAGTTCTGCCTTTCGGATAGCGAGTTCATTCTCTTTTTGGGCAATCAGAGTATCGGCATTTATCTGAGCTTCTTTGGATTCTCTGTCTGCCTCTGCCAACACAATGGCTTTCTCTTTCTGGGCCTTGGCTTTCACATTGGCAATCTCTAAATCGGAGCTGACCTGTGCATCATTTGCCTCTTTTGCTGCTATGGCCTGTGCTTTTGCAATTTCCTTTTCACTTTCTGCTCTGGAAATAGCTGCATTTTTTTGTATTTTTACAATATTATCCACACCCAGATTCTCTATGACACCATTGCCATCCACAAAATTCTGTACATTGAAGCTCACAATGTCCAAGCCCATAGCTGCCAAATCCGGCTCTGCATTTTCTTTTACCAAAGTGGCAAACTTCTGACGGTCAGATACCATCTCTTCCAAATTCATCTTACCCACGATTTCACGCATATTGCCTTCCAATACCTCTCGGGCAATCTGTGCTATATAATCTGTGGGGCGATTCAAAAAGTTTTGTGCCGCCAGTTTCAAACGTTCCTCTTCATCACTGATTTTCACATTGACTGCCGCATCCACCCGGATATTGATATAATCTGCTGTGGGTACAGCACTGCTGGTTTTTACATCAATGGGAATCAACTGAAGGTTCAGCTCATCCTTCTTCTCAAAAAACGGAATTTTAATGCCCGCTTTTCCAATCAATACCTTTGGTTTCTTTCTAAGACCTGAAATTATGTATGCTGTATCCGGAGATGCCTTTACATATCCTATGATAAAAAACAACAATACAGCCACTACTGCAACAGCAATTCCGATCACTTGTCCTATATTATCCATATTGTATTCCTCCTCTTTTCTTCTACGCTTTTCATAGATCGTACCGCCAATGCACAATCCCATACGAAATAGTTATAATATATAGAGAAAGAGGCAGCACTGTTGACTACCTCCTCTCCAATTCCTCTTATTACTTTCTATTTGCTGCTTTTACAATCAGTTTTCTCACCACATCAATTGGATACATGGTTAATGCCATAACAATTACCAACAGCCACCCCTTTAATCCAAAGCGTTCACAACTGAATATATCACCAATCACACCGCCGATGGATACCAAAATCACCTGCACTGCCATAACCACCAGCCAGATTCTGATAAAGGTTTTATTTTCTCCAATATGCTCGAAAACATTTGCACCATCACTTCTTACGTTAAAGGCATTTATCATAAAGGCAAATACGAACATACAGAAGAAACCAGTGTAAAACTGACCATCTGAGTTAAAAAATGTGGAAAAATATGAAGTTGCACCATCATAAGCAGGTGTCATACCTGCACCCATAGGCAGCTTAAACCATAAAATACTCATAATGGTCAGCCATCCGCCCATAACACCAATCTGTACTGCCATGGCTTTGCTGATAATGCTTTCATCACGTCTTCTTGGTTTTTCACGCATATACTTCTCCAAAGCAGGCTCACCGGCAAACATAATGGATGCCAGACTGTCCATACACAGGTTGATCCACAGAAGATGTGTTACCTTAAGAGGTGATTCCACACCAATAAACGGTGCAATGGCAGATACCAGTACTGCCGCCACATTGATTACCAACTGCATCTTACAGAATTTCAAAATATTAGTATACAAGGTTCTGCCGTACCAGATAGCATTTTTAATGGAATTAAAGTTATCATCTAAAATCACCAGTTTACCGGCCTCTTTTGCCACATCGGTACCACTTCCCATGGCAAAGCCCACGTCCGCACGCTTCAATGCCGGGCTGTCGTTTACACCATCACCAGTCATACCAACCACCAGATTCAGTTCCTGGCAAATTTTAACCATACGGCTCTTATCTGTTGGCAGCGCTCTGGAAATCACACGAATATCTTTAATCTTTGCCTTAATTTCATCATCAGACATTTCATTTAACTCTGCTGAGGTTATGGCAATATCGGTACCTTCATGGAAAAGACCTGCTTCCTTTGCGATTGCCACTGCAGTTTCCTTTCTGTCACCGGTAATCATAACTACCTGAATACCTGCCTTCTGAACTTCAATAATAGCCTCTCTTGCCTCAGGTCTTACATCATCACGAATACCCACCAAGCCCACTAAAACCACATCATCATTGATTTCATTTTCTGTCATCTTGGACTGGCTGTATCCAAATGCCAAAACTCTCATGGCACGGTTTGCCAGCTCATCAATTTTCTGATTTATTTTTCTTTCATCCAATGTTGCCACATTGCCATTCTCATCCAAGTATTTCTTTGCCTTGGTGACAATACGCTCCGGAGCACCTTTGTAGAAGGTTTTTCCCTGAGACTGGATATATGCCTGACTGAACTTATTGGCAGAATTAAATTCCTGCACCTCTGTCACCACATAATCATCGTTGGACTGTAAGGACTGGAAAGTATCTTCTCCCAAAAATTTCAGCAGTGCCTTATCGGTCATATTACCGCCCACCACATTGTGGGTATTGTCAAACATAGCACCTGTATTTTTGCCAATACAAAGATCTAAGCTGTTCTTCATGGGATTTTTGCTGTCTGCTTTGTTAATATCAATGGTCTTTCCGCTTCCGTCAAAGAACTCAACCACCTCCAACTGTCCCTTAGTGATGGTTCCTGTCTTATCACTGAATAAAATATTTAAAGAGCCTGCCGTTTCAATACCAATGGATTTACGAACAAGTACATTTACCTTGTAGAGCTTACCAGTATTCTGCATTAATACCAATGCAATTACCAAGGGAAGCCCTTCCGGTACCGCACACACAATAATGGTAATGGCCACTGCCACTGCATTCATAACTTCCTTTAAAATTTCCACCCAGCCCAGTGCAATAAATTCAGAAATGCCGCCTGCCTGAACCACAAAGTGAATGAAATATGCCACAGCAATTACAATGGCACCCACATAACCAAAGACAGAAATCTGATGTGCCAGTTTGTTTAATTTCACTTTCAATGGAGAATCCGGTTCTTTATCCTCCATATCCTTTGCCATCTTACCCATCATGGTAGCTTCTCCTACCCTCTGGATCACCATATGGCCTTCGCCGTCTAAAACAGTGGCACCTCGGAATAAACTGTGTTCATCTACAAAGGTATCACCGGTAATATTCTCCGGAATGGTAAACCCCTCTGCACAAGGGGTCTTCTTACATTCCTCTGTCTCACCGTTTAATGCACTGTTGTCTACGGAAACCTTTCCGTCCACCAGCACACCGTCGGCTAAAATCTTATCACCAGACTGAATTACCACCACATCATCCACAACGATGTCATCCACTTCCACCATAACAACCTGACCATTGCGGAGCACCTTGGCAGAATCCTTTTTCTGGGAATCCTTTAATTTCTTGTAGGCCTGATCGTTGGACACACCTGTCTTTGCAGACACAAAGTTGACAATTAAAATAGCCAGAATCGTTCCCACCGGTTCATACCAATCACTGTTTCCGGTAAAGAACATGATAATCATAATAACTGCAATTACACACAGAACCTTAATCATGGGATCTTCAAAGCCCGCTAAAAATTGCTGCCAGAAAGTTTCCGGTTCTGCTTCCTTAATTTGGTTGGAACCGTACTTTTTACGGCTTTCCTCCACTTGGGCATCTGTCAATCCCGTATACTTATTTTTCATAATAATATGAACTCTCCTTCTTTTTTTGCTTACATGTACATTTTTGCTAACTCTTGAATGCTTGGTGCGGTAGTTCCCTGTCCAATGGCATTAAACTTCCACTCTTCATTGTGACGGTACACTTCGCCAAAAATCATAGCTGTCATTCCATCATAATTTTCAGATAAATTATACCGGCACAGCTCTTTGCTGCTGCTGGTATCTACCACACGGCAGAAAGCATTTTCAATCATGCCAAAATGCTGATGCCTTGGTACTGCATGATAAATATTTACTACAATAACAATGCGGTCATACTGTGCAGGAACACTGTTTAAGTCAATCATAATCTGTTCATCATCACCATCACCGGCTCCCGTGAGATTATCACCCATATGTTGAACTGCACCGCTTTTGTGCTTTTGATGCCCAAAGTAAATCAAATCTCCTTTGACATCCATTAATTTCCCATTGGTCAAAAGGATAACAGAGGCATCGCAGTCGATGGACTGCTTTCCCTCATCCCAGCCAAGTCCTACCATAATCCTGTTTAAACTGGTATTTTCCTTGGTCAAACTAATCTTCTGACCCTTTTGCAAACTAACTGCCATGCTATTTTCTCCTTACATGTACATTCTTATCAACTCACCAAGACCAGGATCGGTGGTTCCCTGACCAATGGCATTAAATTTCCACTCATTATTGTGACGGTACACTTCGCCAAAAATCATGGCTGTCATTCCGTTGTAATTTTCGGAAAGATTATATCTGCAAAGCTCTCTGTTGTTGCTTCCGTCTACCACACGGCAAAAGGCATTTTCAATCATGCCAAAGTGCTGATGTCTGGGCACTGCCTGATAAATATTTACCACAATTACAATGCGTTCATATTGTAAAGGAACGCTGTTTAAATCAATCATAATCTGTTCGTCATCACCATCTCCGGCTCCGGTAAGATTGTCGCCCATGTGCTGAATCGCACCGCTTTTGTGCTTTAGATTGCCAAAAAATACCACATCTGCCTTCACATCCGCTAATTTTCCGTTGGTTAAAAGAATTACCGAAGCATCACAATCAATGTCGGCTTGCTTTGGCTTAAAAGAAAACAATCCCCTGGGCTGCTTCACTTCATCCCAGCCAAGACCCACCATAATTCTGTTTAAACCAGCATTTTCCTTTGTCAGGCTGATTTTCTGACCCTTTTGTAAACTAATTGCCATTCTATTTTCCCCTTTCTTAATCCACCTCTACGCCATAGCTGCCGCAAAGTGCTGCCAAACCGCCCTGGAATCCACTTCCGATGGCATTGAATTTCCATTCATTATTGTTCTTGTACAGTTCACCAAATACAGCGGCTGTTTCAATGGAGAAGTCCTCACCCAAATCATAGCGGAGCATTTCTTCATTTTTTGCTTCATCTACGATTCTTACATATGCATTGTTCACCTGACCAAAGTTCTGATGTCTGTTGTCCGCATCGTAAATGGTTACTGCAAACACCAACTTGGAAATCTCTGCCGGTATTTTCGATAAATCAATCTTTATTACCTCATCATCACCATCACCTAAACCAGTACGGTTGTCACCTGTATGCTCTACACTGCCGCTTGGATGCTTTAAATTACCATAAAAAACAAAGTCCTCCTGCCTGGTAATTTTTCCATTGTCACCTACCATAAATGCAACTGCATCCAAATCAAAATCTCCACCGGTGTCAAACTGGTTCACATCCCAGCCAATTCCCACTAAGATCTTAGATAATCCTGCATTGTCTTTGGTCAGACTAACTTTCTGACCTTTCTGCAAACAAACTCCCATTAATTTTCCTCCTTTTTTAGACAGATATCATTATCGGATATCTTATAAAACGTAGAAGCTGCTGCTTCAAAGCTTTTTATGCTACATTTACACCATAATTTCTGCACAATGCTGCCAAGCCACCTTGGAATCCGCTTCCGATGGCATTAAACTTCCATTCACCGCTGTGTCTGTATAATTCTCCTACCACCACTGCTGTCTCAATAGAGAAGTCCTCTCCTAAGTCGTAATGAATGATCTCTTCATTGTTAATTTCATCTACCATACGAATATAAGAATTGGACACCTGACCAAAGTTCTGACGTCTCTGTTCTGCTTCATAGATGGTTACCGTAAAGGCAATTTTCTCCACATTGGCAGGTACTGTGGACAAATCAACCAGAATCTGCTCATCATCACCCTCACCTTCTCCAGTCAAGTTATCTCCCATATGTTCTACTGCACCGCTGCTATGCTTTAAATTGCCATAGAATACAAAATCAGAATCACTGATTACCTTACCGTTTGCTCCCAAAAGAAATGCAGATGCATCTAAGTCAAAATCTGCACCTCCATCATACTTGTTCACATCCCAGCCAAGACCGATCATAATCTTTTTCAGGGATGGTTTTCCCTTTGTTAAATCTACCTTTTGTCCTTTTTGTAAATTAATTGCCATACAAAATTCCTCCTTATAAATTATTGTTGTCTTTTCTATTGTTTATGCATTTGCATGAAACATCTCATTAAATTCCTTTTTAATCTGATTCAGGCGTACCTGATCTTCCTCTCGCTTTCTCTTCGCTTCCTCTTGAATGTTTTTCGTCTCCTCAATACCACTGACAATGGTTTTCCATGTGGTTTCTAAAGTTTCCACCTGAATGGAACTGCCGGATGCAAGACGTGTGGTCATCTTAGATGTCTCCACCGTATTCTGGGCATTCTTGATAAGCATTTCATTGGTACGCTGATCCAAAGCTGCCATTGCCTCTGCCTGCACCTTCTGGCGCTTTAATAAAATGGCCTGTGATAATGCCTGCTTAAATATCGGCATGGTAATAATAAAGGCGGAATTAATCTTTCGTACCAGATTATAATTGCTGAATTCCATAGTTTTAAGCATGGGAATAGACTGCATTGCCACATTCTCTGCCACACGCAAATCCTGTGTTCTCTGTTCCAGCATCATCTTTGCCTGTTCTAAAGAGGTTAATTCAAACTGAATGGAATTATCCCCTGTGGTCTCCAAATCTTTTCTTCGCTGCTCTATATAAGCATCAATTTCCCGGATTCCCTGTTCCCCGGCTAAAATATATTTTACCAGCTCATTGTAGTATTTTACATTGGTCTGGAACATATTTTCCAAATGTTTATTGGACTGCTTGATTTCTTCCTCATACTTTTTTAACTGAATATAAATCTTGTCGATTTCCTCACCCATAGTATGATATTTTGACAAAACTTTATCAAGCTGTTTCTTGGCATTGTTAAAAATTTTATCAAAGAATCCTTTGTCCTCCTGCAGTTCCTTGATATCAAACTTATCCATCACCTTGGCAAGAAGCTGCAGCATTTCACCTGAATCATTTACCTGACTCATATTCATACTATTTAATACCACATCCGAGCACTTGGAGATCTCTTCCGCAACACCGCTGCCAAAGTTCACAATGGTATCCGGCTGATAAACATCCAACTGGCTTGCCAAAGCATCCACTTCCTTGGAATTTGCCAGCTCCCTGGTCATCTTTTCTCTTTCTGCCTGAATGTTATATTCCTTCACCACTTCCAACTCTGTGCCATTCTGTACTGCAACTACATTATTGGTCATGGTATCTGCGGAAGTGGGACTTTTTTTAAAGTTCATTCCCATATTTACTACCTTCCTCTCTTAAATATTCTTCCCATAAAGCTTTCACTGCTCCGTTTAATGGAACTTAGCTTGGGAATTTTCAAATCATATTTGTACTCACCAATCTGATACTCCCGCACCAGAGGTCTGGTATAATATCGTTCCACACAATTATAACCCGTGGGAACATACATCGCAATATCAAAGCCCACAAGACTCAGATATGCCATTAAAATGGCATCCTCCTTGGAAGCATTGCTTTCTTTGGTGTGTATTATCAATACCTTGGGAATCTTCTTGGTAAAATCATATTTTTGAATCTGACGCACCAATTCCTTATCCATATTCAAAATCACAGCCACCATCAAAGGCTGAATATCTTCCCCTGCACTGACTTCAATTAAATTGCTTGTCAGCAGTTCCTGAAGCTTTTCCAGCATATAATCCTGCATAACCTCCCGAATAAATCCAAAGGGATACTGCGGAGAGGCTTTAATCTCATTTTTTAACAGTGTAGTACCGGACAAAAATTGATATACTCGATCCCTCCATGGGTTTGCTCCGGGATTCAGATAAGGCAGTGACTTTATGATAAATACATCTTCGCCGGTAAGTTTTGCCACGCTTTCCCAGTAAGCAGATACATCACCATTGGACACACCACTTACTTTGGCAAAAATAACAGGCACAATCACTCTGTCATCAAAAATTTCAAAATTGGGGCGATACTTTGCTTCCTGCTCCCATAAAATCCCCACCTCGTCATAGGTGTTGGACAGAACCACAGGCACTGCTCTCGTAAACTGTTGATTCCGATACATGCCGGTATCCTGATACATCATTTGATCCAATTCTCGTTCTGCCTGATATGCCACCGTTCCAAAGTTCATATCTTTAATATCCGTAGGAAATTTCTCTCTTGGCAAAGTATTTTCGTAATTCTTTACAAAAAACAAAGAATTTTTAATCTCCAATCCTGCCTGTCCTTCCGGATTGATAATAACCACATCCAGCGGAAGTCCTGCCATGACCTCCAAAAATAACCGTTCGGTCTGACTCTTTATTTCGCCATAAAACAGGAAAAGAATTTTTTCCTTTCTGCTATTGCCCACATTCTGGTACATATCAGCCAGATATCTGTTGCAAAGACTGATGACTTCCACAGAATAATTCAACAGCTTTTGCATGGAAATTTCCGTCTCTTTCTGAAATACTCTTAAATAAGCAGCTTTTCCATAACTTTCTGCCTTTTTGTCTGTGCTGACAATTTGAGTAACCATATGATTCATCAACTGATTGGCATTTTCGTAGTTTTTTCTTTGAATGGCACTGATCTCGTCAAAGCTGGGCTTTGGAATACCCTCCTCAAAAAGATAAACTGCCGTATCATTTTCCAGCCTAAGTTTCCACTTCAGCAACTTCGAATAGTAGCTGCTGGAATTCTCTACACCATATATTCCCACAAAAGCGTTGTAGAAAAAAGCATTCTCTGTCCCTCGCTCCTTTGGAAGTTTTTTCAGATCCTCAAATACATCACCAGTAAGCCAAGTGTTGGTGTTAATGGTTTTCTCCGTTTTGATCTCCGGGGTCTTTGGTATCCTCTGTTTCTGTATCAACTGCTGCTGAATATGCAAAATAGAGAAACCCGTTGGGAAATCACTGCCTTCCACCACAATTTTCTCTGAATATTGCAAGGCACTGTCCACCTTTTGATAATCCGTATCACCATTAGTGAGCAAAAGCAAAATATCACAGCCTGCCATGGACAGAATATCCAAGAACATGAGTTCATATTCATTTGGATACCCTTGATACAAAATCTTTGGAATCAATGCATTGCCCTGCTGCTTTGCCAAAAGCCGCTCAAATTTGTAATACAGCCAGCACATATATTTAATATAAGCATTCCGCTGCATATTTTCATTTTTGCCCCGCCGTGCCAAATTGCTGAACAAATCATAAAAGCTGTTTGCCAATATACTTCTCTTATCCTCAGACACTCTGGGAAGCCATTGCTTCAACTCCTGTTGAAAAAAACTTTTTCGAAGTTCATAGCTCCTACCCATGATTTCTTCATAATAGTCTAACTGCTTTTCCTCCGGATTGCCGATTTTCCCCTCCACACATACACCCAACTGCATGGTGGAAGTCACAAACTGCTCTAATTGCCCCTGTATCTGCGGATTGTACACATCCAGCCGTCCGAAATATACCCCTTCCCCAGAACGTTGCTGCCTTGGAAGAAAGTAATCCTCTATTTTATTTAATTTGCATCTCTTATACATTCCCTCATCACCCATTTTAGGAGTTCTATTTGTCAAATCACTATACTAATCACATTACTATCAACTTTTCTATTTTGTCCCTATTTGTACTTGATTCCGTTTAATGCCATGCCGCAGCCGGCACCCACCAAGCCACCCACAATGTGGGTCAAATTGGAAACATCATCCTGTACGGTCAATCCGTCAACAATCTGTCCGCCAATATAAATCACTGCCACCAGCAAAAAAGTCAAAGGAATTCCCCCATCCTTTACGCTGGTAATGGATGCCAGCAAAATAAAGGCAAATACCACGCCACTGGCTCCCAGCAGTAATTGATTACTGAAAAACAATAAACTGACCAAACCGGTTGCAATTCCTGTCAAAGCAATAATCACTATCATATTTTTTGCCCCATACTTTTCTTCCAGCATAGGTCCTAAAATCAGAATATAAAGCATATTGTTAAAAAAATGAGACCAGTTGGCATGACCAAAAATATGTCCGATTAACCGCAGATAAAAAAATGGACTTGCGGGTGAACTGCGGTATACGGAAAACAAAAGTGTATTGGTAAATCCACCGGTCAAATAGCTTAACAGCAATGCTCCAAAACATATGGCTGCAAAGGTCAGCACCACGGGTGAATTAAATTTAATCTTTATATTTTTCATTTTCCCATCCTCATCTGTATTTTACAAAGCTTAATTGAAAACTATCATACATCAAATTCCTCTATTTTTCAAGTTTTTTTAGAAAGTCTTAAAGAAGTATTTTAACTCTAAGATTGCAATACAGTTACGCCGTATTAGAGGAAGCCATGAAGAAAGGAACGAACCACTTGAAAGTCCACTGCCAAATTGAGATTTTCTCCGTCATCATAGCCTGCGGATACAATTCCGATAAGCTCGCCCTGCAAATTCAGCAATGCCCCACCAGAACTGCCATGGGAGGTGGGTGCCGTAAACTGTATCATAGAAACATCATCCAGTTGACGAAAACCTGCAATAATACCGTCCGATACCGTATTAAACAGTCCCAGAGGACTTCCAATTGCCACCACCCGCTGTCCGCGAACCAGTTTTCCTTCTTGATGTACTGGAATGGGAGGCCGATCTACCGGTTCAATGCGGATCAGTGCCAGATCATTATCCGGATGATATTTTATCAGTTCATTGGTCATGCGAAGCTCCTGTTCCTCTTCCAACTTTACTCCATAGGCAACGGCATCCTGCACCACATGAAAATTTGTCAATATATAACCATCCTTATTGATTAATACGCCGGAACCTGATGCAAATGGCTTTTTATCCTTATCAAATACCACAATCATCACTACTGAGCCTGCCATACTTGCCAGTTCTTCATAGGATTTCTCTGACGGCACACTACTTCCTGGCGGAGAAGTATTTGTTGTACCCATAGGATTTCTTCCCGGTCTGGTCAAATTCACCGGTGCAGGCTGTGACTGGCAAGTACTTCCTGCTGGCGGTGCTGTGCTTTTTGCTGCTCTTATCATCGGTTGATTGACTGGCGTACCACTACTTCTCTGCATCTTCTTTCTGCGAATCTGTTCTATATCATAGGCAGGAATTTTTCCTTGAAGTTCTAAGTTTTTTTCTATCCACTGAACATTTTTTTCCCAGTCGGCTGCCTTAATATGCAGGCTTTTCTGCGGGTGTACACAGTACACGTCACAGCCGCACAAACTTAACAGCCTTAAAAAATAGTATTCTGGTGTTCCACAGGTTCCTGTATATACAAATTTGGGGAATTTTGATAACGTTCTCGTGTTTTTAAATAATTTAGGAAAATAGTACTCTATGCGGTACAACAGAAGCACCAGAAAATTTTTGATTCTATTCTCTGCCTTTTCTTGTGTTTTATATTCTGCCAGTATTTTTTCTGCACCTTCCTGATAAGCACTTTCCCAAATACTGTTCTCAAACCTTTGGGGAAAGCTTCTTCCTCCCAAAATATTTTCTGAAATCCCCTGAAGCTCTTCTTGCTTCTCTTTCTCCATAAATGTCTCTAACAGCCCCGTGCGGTAATACCAGTTTTTGGCACTGCGGTCTAAATCTGCCAATGCTTCATCTGTCTGCTGCAGTTCCTTTAGAAATTCCTCTTGACTGTCCACCCCTGTCTGCAATACAAAAGAAGTTGGCTTACTTCCATTATAGTATCTGTTTTCCAACTGACAAAAATCTTTCAGGGAAGCTACCCTTATCTCATTCAATCTAATTTCTAATTTCATCTTGCCCTCCAAACTTTGATTGGCGTTATCGTACCCCACCGCTGCTTCTGACAGCAACCTGATTCTCTCTTCTTTTTCAACTGTTTTCATAGTAACATATTTGTTGGAGAATATCAATTTCAGTTTTACTTTTTCCCTGAAATGTGATATCATTATACACATTATGTGATTTCGCTGATAAACCCATTCAAATCAGCCATACAAAACATATATCAAAGAATATAAGGGGATATGTCATGAATGATATTATAGAGATTGTAACTGAAATATATAATAATCTGGACAAAAAGCAAATCGAAGCATACAATGTGGGACCATTGCTTTATACACCGGCTACCAATGATACTGTTTATCAAAAGCTGATGGACCAGAACTTTGGCAGCAGATTTTCTCTGGCACTGTGCTTAGAGGATTCCATTGAGGAAGATGCCGTGGAACTGGGAGAACAGATTATCGCTGACAATTTTAAAAAACTTTATGCCGATATTGAGAAATTTTCTTTTATTCCACCGCTGTTTATTCGTGTCCGCAGTCCTCAGCAGATCCCAAAGCTTTATACCGCCCTGGGGCGCAGCGTAATTTTACTGCGGGGATTTATTCTTCCAAAATTTACCTCGGAAAACGGAATGACATACATTGAGGAAATCAAGAAAATCAATCAGATAAGCGGCCACACCATCTACATGATGCCTACTTTAGAGGGATCGGAATTGACAGCTCCCACCACCAGATTTGCTGCCTTAGAGAAGCTTCACAGTTTATTGATGGACTACAAAGAATACGTGCTGAACGTGCGGGTGGGAGGCAATGATCTCTGCAACATTTTTGGTGTACGCCGCAATGTGGATGAGACCATTTATGATATCCGTCCAGTGTCAAATATTTTAAATGATATTGTAAGCTTTTTTTATGAGGATTTCATTATTTCGGGACCTGTCTGGGAATACTTTGAGGATGAAGATTTCCAGTGGAAAAAGGGCTTGCAGGCAGAAATGCGTCTGGACTCCATCAACGGTTTTACCGGCAAAACTGTTATTCACCCCAATCAGATTCCAGTAGTTGCTGAAGGGATGAAAATCCGCCAGCAGGATTTAGTGGATGCCGTTCAAATTCTAACCTTTGAGCATAAGCTGTTACAGGTCAGCAAAAGTGCCTCCGGCACACGAATGAACGAAATTAAGACACATGGCAACTGGGCAAGAAAACAGATTATCCTTGCCAATCTATATGGAGTAAAAGAATGATAACATATAAATATAAAGAAGAAGATTTAATTACCATTGCCAAAAGAGACAACAATACAAAACGCCCTTTTCTTTTGGTGAATCCTTTACAGGGAAAGCATCTTGCAGTGTCTCCTTCTGTTTCTGTTCAGCTTTTTGAAACTTTAGCTCATCAGGTGTTTTCCCGAACAGATGTGGACTATTCTCATACTCTTGTCATAGGCTTTGCTGAGACTGCCACCGCCATCGGTGCCGGTCTCTCCATTCATGCACCTTTTCCTGTCTCCTATATTCAAACCACCAGGGAAAAATATATGGGAAAAGATTTTTTATATTTTAACGAGGAGCACAGCCATGCCACTGACCAGATGGTCATCAAAGACTTTTTGGATCAAACCATCCATTCCGGCTGTCACATTATCTTCGCTGAGGATGAAGTGACCACCGGCAAAACCATTGAAAATTTTATTCGGGTACTTTTAAAAACCTATCCACAGCACCGAATAAGTTTTGGCATTGCCTCCATTCTTAATGGAATGGGCAATGAAAAACTGGAAGAATTGGAACTGCGGGGAATTGCCATCGATTATCTGCTGCCTGTGCCTTCTTATAATTATGATGAAATTTTAAGCAGTTATACATATGAACCCAGTCTTTGCCACGATTCAAAAATAAGCGAATTTGCTGCCCTGCCCTCTCGTTTGAAAGAAGACAAACGGATTTATTCCAGTACTTTTGCTATTACCAGTGACCGCAGAACAATGGGAAAACAGGGCAGCAGAAATCTTTACCCTGATACACAGCTTATCACTGACAGATATCCCAAAAACAGGAGAAAGGCAGACACAAAGCTTTGTTATGATACTCTGCTCTGTGATAACTATGCAGATACCCGATTGGGCGTAGATGCGGACTCTTATCAGACACAATGTGAACTTTTGGCACAACAGATAATTCAAAACTATGGATTAGCCAACGCTGACCTGCCCGCTTTGCGGATTCTGGTGCTTGGCACAGAAGAATGTATGTATCCGGGCATTGCTCTAGGGCAGCGTCTGGAAACTGACACCTGTCATCAGGTACGTTTTCATGCCACCACTCGAAGTCCCATTCTGCCCAGCAGTGAGGACTCTTACCCTATCAAAGAACGCTATTGTCTCCACAGTTTTTATGAGCAGGAACGGATTACTTATTTGTATAATCTGGAAGATTATGATCTCTGCATTGTGGTCACAGACAGCAAAGCAGAAACCACTGCCATGAGAGAGCTTTGTACTGCCTTGCAAAATAGAATTCATGGAAAGTTTATCCTTGTAAATTGGAGGTAGCTATGGAAAGCAGTTATTTGAAAGAAGACGTGATTTTACTATTGAAAGATATCTCCGGTCTGGTGACACCTCTTCCCACCAAGGAACGGGAACGTTTGATTCAATCTGGGGTGCATTATTGTGAAATGCTGCCCTTAGAATATAAACCTACCGAACAGTACATGAAAGCATATTCTGCTGCCTTGGAAAGCTATGCCCAGATTACTGCCCAGGCAGTTTGTCAGGTGGCAGAAAAACTATATGATGCCATTTCCGGGGATGAGATTGTACTGGTGTCTCTGGCCAGAGCCGGTATACCGATTGGTATACTAATCAAACGCTACCTGGAACACAAATATAAGAAAAAAGTATTCCACTATTCTATTTCTATTATTCGCGGAAGAGGCATTGACCAAAATGCCATAGACTACATTTTAAGACAACACCAGCCGGATTCTATCCGCTTTGTGGATGGCTGGATTGGCAAGGGTGCCATTCAGCGGGAACTGTCCGCTGCCTTAGCTCCTTATCCTGAGTTAAATCCTACTTTGGCAGTGCTGTCCGATCCTGCCAATATTACAGATATGTGCGGAACCCATGAAGATATTTTAATACCAAGCTCTTGCTTAAATTCCACCGTATCCGGTCTTATCAGCCGTACTTTTTTGCGGCGGGATATTATCGGAGACGAGGATTTTCATGGGGCAGCCTACTATCGAGAGCTGGCTCAGGAGGATTTATCCTATGAGTTTATTCATGCTATTGAGAAGTACTTTGATTTTGATACACAGATAATTAATACCACTCCTTCTGGTATCACTGGATTGAAAGAGGTGGAGGAGATTGGAATGCATTTTCAAATCTCTGATATTAATTTTATTAAGCCGGGCATTGGCGAAGCCACCCGTGTGCTGATCCGCCGTGTTCCATGGAAACTGCTGATTCGTACCGGGGAGAGAGAGAATCCTAAGCTGGCACATTTGCTGCAGCTTGCCAAGGAAAAAGAGGTGTCTGTGGAGGAATATCCACTGCACAATTATATTGCTTGTGGGATTATAAGGGAACTGGCAGATGCGTAACGCATCTGCCAGTTCTTTGTATAAGCCATTTACTTGGTATTGATGAAAATTGCTTCACAGCATTGTATGAAACTCTATCATAATTTTAACCTTCTTTTTCTTTCTCTAATTTATAAAAAATCAAACCATATAAAAGTATTGCCGACGTTCTGAAAAGCCTTTATTTACGGTTCTTCTGAGGTTTTGGTCATATGTTGCCCCAACATACTAAGCAAAAATTTTTCATTCATACTATGTATAAAACTTCACCACTGCATATTCATAAATTGCAGAACATATCTTTAAAATTTCTTCCTCATTTTTACCTTTCAGCTTTTCAACAAATAATTCTACAATCATATGATTATACTCCATAGTTGTATATCTTCCGCCATTATTTATTGTATCTTTCAAGAATTTTAAAAGCTGTTTTGTCTTTATACCTTTCTCATTTAATTGAAATCTATCAATATGATTTTGTATAAATTGTCTCTCCTTATCTGTATACCGATGGTTTTGACTGGGTTTAAATTCACCATCCAATATATTATACTCAATTTCCAACTCTTCCTTAGAATCATTCCCCTTCACACCCAATGGCTGCAAAATAATATGTGCATGTTCCTTTTTCACATATTCCTCCCTCAGTTTTAAGTAAGCGGAACATGGCTTAACACAATTTTCATCACATAGATTATTCTCAAAATCTACAATAACCTTTTTTGATAATTTTCTCTGCTTTTCTCCTCTCTTCTTATAACTTGTATTACATACAGAACAGGCAATAGCAATGTTAGGAACGCAATCAATAAGTTTATTTGAATTACTCTTCTCAATGGCATGTTCCAAATGCCCAAAATTTTGCCCATCTAAAACAATACGCCGATAACAATACATACAATATCCATTGCTTCCCTTGGCTAATTGTTTTTTTAATTCATTCTTTTCTTCTTCTACTCTATATCTATAACCACTATTTTTCAAAAAATCAACCTTAAACTTTGGTATACTTAATATCAGTAAATTTTCTGACAAAATCACCACTCCTCAATTCGCTTGTACAAAATTTTCTGTGCGTTGGATAATTGTTCTTCTTTTAAATTCTGAAATTCTGTTTCATCTGTGCTATTCCAAGCCCCCAACATCTTATTATTCAGTAATTTGCGTAAAATATTTTCTATTCTATCCTCCTCCTGTTCTTCCATAGAAAACACCTTGTCAAATACATATTTAACTTCTCCTGCACTTTCAAAATCACTTACATCTGCCATCTCATAATTATTTTCATGCAAAATGATTAAATTACACTCCTTTGCTGTTCTAACTAAATCTGCCGAATGGGTAGAAATTACAAATTTCATATTTGGAAACTTTTCTAACAAAAAGGGAAATATTTTTGCTGCATTTGATGGTGATAAAAATTCATCTAGCTCATCTATAACAAGTAAAACTTCATTATCATTTACGATTTCTTGCAGATACAACATTTCAAGAAAAATGCGTACAAGTGCCTGAACTCCATTAGAAAGTTTTCCTTCTTGCTGACCTTGATATTTTACAAGTTTTTCTTTCTTATGCTCCACTGTGAAAACAAAATTACAAAAATCCTTTAAAAGCTCCTGAACCTGTGACTCATATTTTCGATATATCCATTCAATTCTCTCTGTATCTGTTCCATACATGCTAAAAGAGTCAGTGGTATTAAAATAATCCAAACTGATTCGCTTTTCTACAATGGTTATTTCCTTTTCAACTTCAACTTTTGATTCATCAATTTTTGACACATCAAAATAGCGATTTACCGAATCAATAAAGTAAACTCTTTCTTGTGCCTGCAATTTTTCTTCTACCAATTTGCGAATCAATTCTGATTTGCCACTGGCATTATCACCGATAATCAGACTATGAGGATATATTAATTGTCCCCCTCTAATCTTTTTCATAATTTCATCCAGTATATTGGGACAAAATTTCATATACATCCTTCCACCTTTCACACATATTCCGTTTACTAAATGTACCCTGTGTGGTATTTGTTTTATACTGTGCTGAATTCAAAATTCTCTTTTGCATTTCTAATGTAATATCCATATCCATATGGCACTTCTCACACACAATATATAAACTTTCAAGTAATGTACTGCTCTTTTTTTTCTGTATTCCACAATTCATATGAGATATAAATTTTTCTAAACTTATCCTATATTCCTCTATGATATCTGGACTGGCATCTAACTTCATTACCTTTTCTGAAAAATTATCCAGAAAACTTGACTGCCTTCCCATATATTCTTGAAATTCAAAGGTACCATTTTCAAAATATACATACTGCCTGTATGCACAAAGCTTTAGCAAAGTTTCTATATCTTTCTCTTCTTTCTCTTCCCCCCACAATCTTCTCCATTGTATGTTATTGTCATTAAAATCATGCAGCATATCATAAAACTTACAATCATAAATACCATTTCTGATTTCCTGATAATTTAATCCGATACCACCACTGTTTAAATTTTTGAATATCGTTTGCATAGTTTCCTTTTTATTCTCAGGATGTGCCCAGCGCATTTCAATTACTGTAATGGTAACATAATTTAAACTTCTCTTTACCTCCATAGGAAGATTTTCATATGTTATATCAATTTCCGTTTCATCATCTAATTTTATTGAGGTTTGTAATGGTTCTAAGCAATAAGCTTCCTCTAATGCTTCTTGAAAACTTCGATTATCCACCACCAGCTTTCTGTAATCAACTGCACCGTTTTTTTTAATATCTACATATTTTCCAATATAGTAAAAAAATAAACTAAAAATTCTTTGCTGACCATCTAAAATTTCCAATTGATTTTTGCTGTTGCGGTAAGTATAAATGGGAGGAATCGGAAATTCACAGATAAGTGAAACTACCAAATCCTGCAGCTTTTCTTTGCTCCATTTATATTTCCTCTGATATTTTGGGATTACATAAAGGTTGTCATTGACTCCATCCATTAATGTCTTAAAACCTATATCCGATTTATACTGTTGTATATTAATATCCTGCAAATACTTTATGATTTCCTTCTCCATTTTTCCACTCCTTTGCTTTTGATAATAATAACATACCTTCCAGCATCTGTCATTGTTTAAAAATCAAAAACTCAAAATAGCAGCTTCTTTACAATCCTCTCCACCCCTCTCCCATCCACCAGCTTTCTCATACTCCCCCGCAATCTCTCCCTCAATACCTCATCCCTCACCATCTTCTTTATCCCCGTCACAATCCCATCCACAACAGCCCCCACGCCATTCTTCTCCTCTCTCGCATCCCCGGCATACACCATAATGCACTTATCCCCCATAGTTCTTGCAAAATCCTCCTGATTCTCTGCAAAAGAAAAACAAACCGTAGGCACGCTGCAGGCACACAATTCCAATAAGGTGGTTCCTCCCGCCGAAACCGCACAGGAAGAACCTCGCATCAAATCCCCCATATTCTTTACATCAAAGAAAAGCTTCACACGCCGATTACCCGCATATTCACTTCGAAGTTCTTCTTTAAAAGCATTCATTGCCCCCACAATTACCTGAAAAGAATAATCCGAAAGTTCCGCTTGAACCATAACTTTCTCTAAAACTCTGCCTGCCACATTGTAAGGATCCGTCCCACCTGTGGTAAGGAGAATTTTTTTCTCTGGCTTTCCTTCTAAGTGATAATAAAATTCTTCCCTAAGAGGTGCATACTCCATTCCTGTCATCACCAGCGTATCCATTCCCTGATATTTTTCCGAATAATGTGCATCATCCAGCCAATCCAGATAATGAATCACTGCTGACACCTGCCAGCACTGCTTTTCCATATCATCAATATAGCATACTTTCACCATCTGGTTCAGTCTTCTTAAATATTCGGAGGTTACCTGATAGCTGTCCACAATCAGCCACCGGATATCCTTTCCTTCCAGTATACTGGTCCATAAAGGCAGCTCCTGCTCCAAATTTTTCCAGTCCGTATGTAATATCTGGTATGTAAAGCCCTGTTGCTCCAAACGCTCTGTAAAATTGTCATCTGCCATATAGAAAACACATTCTTCTCCCTGTTTCCTTAATTCCGCTGCCAAGGACATACAACGCATAAGATGTCCAGAAGCTATATGTTCATTTGCATCCACCCGAAATGCTATCATCACTCGATTCCTCCCTATCATTTCACAGTTATATGCGAAAATTCCTATCAAATCACCTTGGGTATTTCACCCATAAAAATTACTTCACAATAAGTGCAAGCGGATACACAAACTACTTTGCAGTTTGTGTATCCGCTTGAGGTGATGGATTTATGCATTCATCTCACCTAAGTTTCTCCACAGACTGTACAATAAATCCACAATCCTGTACTAAGTAATTACAAAACTATTCTAGTATACCGCCAAATACCTGTCAATGCTGGTTTGCCCCTCTCCCGCTATTCTCCCCAGCGATCCAATTTTCATTTTCACTCAAAGAAATAGTCTCTAAGTAATTCAAAAACAACGGATCCTTCTCCATGACATCTTCATATTCTCCCAGTCCGGCAATATAACGAACAGTTTCTGATTTAATCTTCTCTGCACAGCTTCGATACTCCACTGCTCTGTCATGCCACTGATACAAACTGCCCACACCGTTTGCTATGGCAGCAATCGAAGATGCCATAGATATTCCCACTTTGCAAAACACCTGCATATTAGAATAATCCTGCATATCATTTAGCAAAATAACCGCCGTCGGCATCACAATGGAAATGATACTTACAATGTTATACCTTCCAATGTAACAATGATAAGTCATCAAATACCACTCCAACCTGTTTTTTAATCGTTTCCATATGTATTTATTTTCTATATATTCTGCTGAAATCCTTAAAAACTCCCAATCATTCTCCTTGCTGAAATTTTCCCTCTGATTCTTTCTTCCTGTCATCCTTCTGACTTTTTTCTTCATATGCCCTCACCCCCCTTACCTCTTTCACTATTATTTTGTAGGGGCTGTTGTCTTGTGTTATGCTTACACACTCCATGGCTGTTTTGGTCAGCTTATGAATCAGTTCTTCTAAAGATTTCATCAGTCGCTCATCCCTCTCACACCATGGTTGAAAGGTCACTGTAATCATACCATCTTTATAATTCACACTGTCAATTCCCTTATGCTTCGCAAACTCCATTTGACTTACGGTTCCCTTTATCTCCTTGTTTTGATACAGCAGTTTTGGTATCCGTTCTTTTGAAATATCCATCTCATCTGCAAGCCGCACCAAAGCTGCAAGATACCGCAAAGCCACCTTTTCTCTTTCTCTGGTAATGTAAATGCCGGGATATGCATCTTTGCAGTATATTTCCTCCCCTCTATGCCCCAAGGCAACCTGTCCAATTAACCAGGCACATTCTTCGTCCGGAATGTCCAACACCTGCCACTTACTTTTCACAAAGGCTGCACTGAGACGGTGGTGATATTTCCTCACCACCTCCCCATAGTTTTCTTCCTCCGGCAGTTTCTGAGGCAGCTTTTTATTCAAACAGGCATATTCCATGTATGCTCCTCTTGGGATTCCCATGCCCACATCATGTACCAGTATTCCCATAAGAAGAATATACAATTCCTTGCCATAAAGCCGATATACATTATTTTCCATCAAGCTGTTCACCTGCTCTGTCACATCCAACACATGCAAAAGACTGTGATCTGTATATTCCGGAAAATTCTTCTGATAATTTTCTAAAATATAACGCATGGCAAACACAGCATTCTGATATTGCCGGCTAAGTTCCTTCGAAAGTTTTGCCAGTTGTTTTTCGCAGCCAAAGTCCATTGTACTCCCTCCCTCACAAAACAATATCAAGACAATTTTTCTCATCCAAATATTGATACTCTATTTTTTTTGCATATTTTTTAATAAGATAAATACCCAGACCTCCCTGTTTCCTCTTGGAAACATCCTTATCAAGATTTGGAGCCGCCTGTTCCAGCGGATTAAAACTTATTCCATTATCCCAAAACACCACATGAATATCTCTATGACTTTTATGACACTCCACTTGTACCTTGGCAGCTTTACTGTATTTGCATATATTTGAAAAGCATTCGTCTACAATAATCTGCAAACGATATGTTTTCATCTTATCACCACCCAGTTCTAAAAAAGCTTTTTCTACAAATTCGCAAACCCTTTCTATGTTCTGCAAATCGGGGACCCCAGAAAAAGAGTATGAATAAGAAAAAATCACCCTTCTCATTCTGATACCTCTATATTCAAAAAATGTATAAATCCCGTCATTTCAAGTACTTCCTCCACCTCCTGATTCACCCCTTGCAACCTCATTCCCTGTTCCTCTTTCATTTTCTTATGCATACTTAACAAAAGTCTTAAGCCCGCAGAAGACACATACTCCACACCATGAAAATCCAGTACCAATTTTTCTTCCTGTAATACGGTATTTGTTAATTCCCGCTCTAATATGGGTGTGGTAGCCGTATTTAACCGCCCCCTTAATACATAGTTCCAAGTATCGCCTTCCTTTCTTTTTTTAAAAGAAAACGTTTCGTTTTCCCCCATCTATCCCACCTTCCTTTCTTCTAAAGTAATTGGCTCTGTGTAATAGAACTGCTGCCTGTTGTCCTCTATCATAAAACCAAACTGACACAGTGCATTTTCCACGTTCACCACCTCTGGAATCATATCCCACTCTTCCTCTATTACAATTTCATTTCCTATGTAATACATTTCCTGATAAATATTCTCACATTTCTTTAGTTCTTCTTTCTTTGTGTTCTCCCCAGTAAATAATGGATACAACGGTGTTAGCACATCCCCTGAGTGAAGCTGGTATTCCTGCTTGGAAGCCTTTCTTTCCTCTGATACGGGAACAATGGTAACAATCTCTCCATCGGGGTTTTCCTCTGAAAATCTTATTTTCATCATACAAAGCTGCTGCTCATACAATATAGGCGATAAATAGTCTGTATGATTCTCACTGTTATATTGTTCCATAAGACAAAAGATTTCTCCCTTTAAGCCCATATATTCTTCTTCTGCCTTTGCCTGAACCTCTCCGGTACCACTAATCTCCACATCACTGTCCGTGGCAATCACATAAGCACAGTCCTCTATGTCTTCTACATCTTTCACTGTCATAAGGTATACCGCTGAAATTTCCTGCAAAAGCTCCGGGGAAAATTCTGCATTCAGACTGTCTTGCTCCTGACTGCACAGGATTTCTTCAAGATTCAACTCTTCTCCTTGCTCTAAATATTCTCCATAACTCAAAACAAATTCCTGATACTTTTCACAGAACCCGGTCTTTTGGTATTTTATAAGACTTTCTTTCAGCATCATATCAGAACCACTGGGCAAATAAATATTCACACCACATATTTCATTGGAATATCCATGAAAAACCTTATCCACCACCAGTTCTTCCATAACCTCTTCTATTTCACAGGCATCCCATGCAATGGGTGATATGGTTTGCAGCATTTGCTCCATGTCTAAAAGCTGACTGCTGTCCGTGAATGTTACACTTTCTCCAAAGCCCAGCATCTGTTTTCTTTTTTTGGAAATCTCAGATATTAACTTGCTGCTCTTTTCTTGGGACAGCATTGAAAAATAAGTACCAAACTCTCGTTCTATCTTTTCATACTTGCTTAAATCCAGAAAAGCCAATGCCACCTGTACGCTTCTTTCCTCATAGAACTCCTGATATGAGGATAAAATTTCTTTTCCGATTTCTTCTGGTACCACCTCTGTTTCTTTAAATACCGAAAGCCACTGATAATCCCATCCTTCCTCCGGTTCCAACTCCGGCGATGCCACCATGTAATCTGCAAAAGGGCTGAGGACTGCTGCAGTTTCTATATTTCCCATAAGACAGGCATCAAACCCCACTATGCTGAACTTTTTTTTGGCCAACTTCGACTCCTGTATTCCCCTTTGCATTTCTGACAGCAATACCGTATCTCCGTTATGTAATACATCATATCCATACCCCTCTATGGGTCCGCTGCCATGATTCCAGAACAGAAGTATATAATGATTTGCCGGATAGCTCTGGGTGCCATAATTAATGAAATCACTTAAGGCTCTGCTCTGCCCCATATTGGTATCCGGCAGATTGGATAAATTACTGATCCCCTTTTCATCAATACAAAATCTGGCATTGGTAATTCCCTCCAATTCCTCCTGTTCCCACTGATAACTGCCGCCAATCTCCAGCACCACATTGACATTTTCATTGATATTTTCTGCCTCCGTGCCAGTCATTACCTCCAGCATTTCCTGTATATCTTCGCTTCCGGCACCCATCACCTGTTCCTCATCAGATTCCAGATCACTTCCAATCATGTATACCATAACCGTATAATCTTTTTCATCACACACTGCCTGATATTCCAAAGGCTCTCCTGCCACTGGCTCTGTCATCTGATTCATTACCGTGAGACCTCCCCCTGCGGCTATCATACCGCATAGTGCAGCAATTACCCCACCTCTTTTCAGCTTTGTCATATTACCACTTCCTTTCTAGGATCTTGTATATTTCATACAGATATATCCCTCTCTGTCTGTCAGTTTTCCCCACACTTCCTGCGGATTTTTCCTTTTTTCCACAGTACAGGTCATTCCTTTTTGTAACTTTCCCACAATGGGATATCCCACCCCAGCACCCTTTCGAATATTTAAGACCTCTGCAGTAATGGTCACTGTCTCAAACTCCTTTTCTTCCTTTGGGACAGCAGTGGTTTTACCACTAAGAAACATTGCCTTCTCTGCTTCCCGCCTTCTGGTCAAACCTGCCAGCACCTTTCCGCCTGCTTTATTCCACTTGACAAATTCTTGGGCTGCACCTTGATAATCCTTTCCATTCAGCTTTCTAAGCAGTGTACTTTTTTGCAGACTTCCTGTACCTAAATTATAGGAAAAAGATACCAGTGCATCAAACTGTTCCTGTGTCAACGGCACAGTAACACATCTCTCCACACCCCGTTCAAAACGTTCCAAATCCTTAACCATCAGTTCATCTGCCCTTTGCTGTGTAATTACCTGTCCTGCTGCCACATCACCAGTATGTCCGTATCCAATGGTCAATACTCCCACACAATCTCTGTATGCCTGCAATCTGCAGCCCTCAAACTGCTGGATTAATTTTCTTCCTGCTTCACTTGTTTTCATATAATTTCCTCCTTTACAATCTGTTTTCATATTTTCCCTTTACAGCTCTTGTTCTCATTTTCTTAATATTTTCCGTGGGTTCCCCCTGTAATTCATCTCTGGCATGATCCAGATACTGATGAATAAGTTTTTCTCTGGATAAATTGATAAATTCCTTGCGGTTTCTGGTAACCGGAAATTCCTGATACATAATTTCTTCTGTATTGTTGATAACCTTTACCATATCCCCTTCCGGCATCACACCCTGCTTTACACACTCCTTCCTATAATTTGCTTCCTGTTTCTCTATCTGCTTGCTGTGCTTCTCCATCTCTGCTGCCTGCTGCTCGGTATGCTCCATCCCCTCTTGTATCATTTTCAGCAAATCCAAAGCCTCCTTATAATCTGTAACAGCTTCTTTTACCGGCATATAAGAAGTATCTCTTACCACATCCTTTTTCTCCTGCATTTCCTGTTCCAGCATGGATACTGCCTGATTCATGGTCTCAAAATCTGTGGTGCGATCTGCCACCTCCAGAACCCCGGCTACTTGGTTCACTGCCTGCTGATAAGCCACATTCATCTCCTGATATTCAGCCATTGGTGTTTTACACTCCTTCACATAAGCCTTTTGCATCTTACACATCATTCTGGTACAGGCATCCAACTGCTGCATTCCTGCCTCCAGCCTTTCTTTATGCTGTGCTATGGTATATTCCTGATGCTGATATCTTCGCCGATTGCTCTTAAAGCTTCCATTTTCTATGTTTTTCAGATCACCCTCCATGGTCTTGCTCATATTGTCACCTAAAGCAGCAGCAGGGTCCTTTGCTAAGGCAGTATGTCCTATCTCTGTTTTATAATGGTACGTTTTTCCCAGTGCCACAAATTCAATTTCTGCCTTAAAATTTTTAGTGGTTGATGACAAATTTGCTTCCAAGGATATATATCTTACGAAAAATAAGTTTAAGGTCACATCAATGGCGGCATTGACCGCTTTTAATACACCCTCACCTATCTTTCCACCCAGTGCTACCACCTGTTTTGCCACCTCCAAAGCCGCTTTTGCCACTCCGATGGCTGCATAAATTCCCACCTTTGCCACTTCATAAGCTGCAATTTCCGCACCTTTTGCGATGGGTATCCAAAACTGATACCATTTAGCTTTGCGAATATCATTTTTACAATTTTCTATCTTTCGGTCTAAGCTGTTAATTTCTCCATACAACTCATCCACATGTCTCTGAGCCTCGGTAAGCTTCCTTTTTGCACTGTTGATCTTGTCCCGCAGTTGATTTATGGCATCGTCAATCTTCTTTTGTACCTGTCTTAAATTTTTCTCTAACCCCGTACAGTCTATCACCAGTCGGAAAGAGAACTGACCGGAACTAAAGCTCTGATAATTTGCCTTTAATTGCAAAACTGCCCATATGCTGCTTCCCAAGGCAAAACGTACATCAACAGCAATCAGTCCTTTCGTATATAAAATTCTTGCCGCCATTTCAAATAACCCTAACAGCACAAGTTTTCCGTCAAAATAAAAGCTTGTCTCACTCTTTCCTGCCCGAAGAAAGAACACTGCTCCCTTTTCATTATCATTGACAAATTGTCTCACCACACTGGTGGCAGGCAATTGTTTTAAAGGATTGTCTTTTCCTGCTCCAAGTCCCGATGCAGATATTTTTAAAAATCCCAAATCGAAATTCCGCACACAGGCATATGCAATAACCCCCGCTTCTTCTGACAGAGAAAACAATGCCTGTATCTCTATTTTTTGAAATAAGCGAATGGTTCCACAAAGAAAAATTCCTTTTGTTATGGTATAATCTCCCAAAGACATATCCTTAACTGCGTAATAGAACTGTGCCTGCAACTGTACTTTTCCTTGTTTATTCAAAAAATAATGGCGCATTCTCTTTTTGTCCACAATAATAACACCATCCAAAAAAGGTTCTGTCTGAACCTTGGCTGCATCCAACGCAAAGCTCTTTTCAGTAATTGCATTATTAAACCATGACACTATATGTTCCTTATCTAAATTGCTGCTGTTAGGAAGGGTATCCTTATGTTGAAAAGGCAGCCCCAATAACTGAATAAAATCAAATTCCTCCAGTCCTGAAATGGGTTTTCCCAATACACTTTCCACAAAAACAGGAAGTGTCACATCCGTAACTGCTGCCGATAATAAATCTATCGTCATTCCCTCCAAAACTACAGTAATTCCCAAGGCTCCAAACATCTTTATTTTTCCCATATAGAGATTGGAAAACATTTGAAAGGATAATCCATTGGAATATCCGATAGACAGACAAGTATCTCCAATAGAGAATGTATGGAACAAGTGTTTTGGCTGAGACATCTTTGCAAAAGCTTCGATAAAAAATCCCTGATTGCTTAATTCACATCCCACCTGAAATTCTACTCCTTGCAGCAAGGAGATCTCAAAGCTGCCCCTTAGCATAAACCGAACTTTTTCCTGCTTTATTTCCAGACCTATGTACAACTCTTTTGCCTTGACTGCATCTCCTGCTCTCATCGGAATTCTTACCATTCCCATCACACCATTATCCACTGCCACAAATAAATCTAACTGCACATTTTTGATTTTAAATAAAGCATCCAGTGCTTTTCCGATGACAGTATCCTGCGAAAAAGAAAATGCTCCATAAAACAGCAACTTGTAAGAAAGCAAAGGGGAAGGCAGTTCCCACTTCTTCCCCTCGCCTAAGACATATTCTGCCATCTTAGACAACCCATATGTTTTTCCAGATTGAAAGGCAAAAAACAATTCCTTTACACCCAGCTCACCTGCAATCATAGAAATATAATCATCGATACCATTTTTTTTCGGCTTCGCTGCTGTCTGAATTCCACAAAGCAATGACACTTCCTTTCCCTGCCATGATAAAGCCACTTTTTTCTCACCCAGACAAAAGCACAAAACACACTGGTTTGTCTTATAATAAAAGGAAACCTTCTCTGGCAGCAAAAACTCTAATTTATCCATGCAGGGAGCCAATAACTTTTCTGCCTCTTTGCTGATCTTTCCAACCAACTTTTTCAACTGTATATTGTCGGTTGTCACACTGCCTGCCAAACATATCTGCTGATGCTCCATTTCTAAAAACAACTGGGCCGGCATGGATAATACAGTACCTTCCACTGTCAAATTACATGATATATAATTTTTCCCTTTCATATCTTTCTCCTCCACCGGGTGTCTTTCTTTCACATTGGTGCCCTTTTCTTATTTCGCCGGCAATTCTAAGTAATCTTCAATCTTAGCAATGGTCATTTTGTCCAGAATCTGCTTACGATTGGTATTCCACACAGCAATTCCTATGTGCTGCACATCTACAATTCCCTGTATCTCTTTGGGAATCAGACCTTCTGTGGTAATATTTAAGTTGAAAGCAAATTCCATAATCTTTTCACTTTTTTCCTCACCGTCATCTGCAATGTAAAGGTATGCCATATTTAAGACAATCTTAATTTTATCCAAAGGGCTTTCCTCTTGCTTTACACTGCTTAAGGCATTATCAATTTCAGAAGTATCTGCCTCGGTACCTGTCACCCCCTTGGAAAGCTTTTTGATATCATTAATTAAGTCTCCAACGGTAATGCCCTCACATTCCTCCTGAATACTTGGAATCAAAAGAATTTTATATCCCTTTGTCTCTTTCTTGTACAAAGCGTGAAGCTTTGTTCCAATCAACGAAAAATCTAATCCGATTGCTGCATTTAAGTTCTCCATATTTTTTATCCTCCTTTATTTTGATTACTGTATTCTTGAAGCTTCTAAGATTACGTTTTCACTATACAAAATTCCCTTATCTTTTGCCATAAATCTGGCTTTTTGACATCTATACCGGTGGATTGAATTTTTTTGCTGCTAATCCATTTTCCATTAACTGTATCTTTTGGGGCAAAAAAATTGCCGGTCTTTTCAGACCGGCATACTTACCTCTATTGTGCTTCTCCTCAAAAACAACTTAGAAAACCATCGCATAACTTCTTAAATTCTCTTATTTCCTTTGTACATCTGCCATCGTCGGTATAATTACATACATCCCGGAATCTGATTGTGGGAATGAAATCTTTGCCAGAAACAGGATAGATACATCTTGATACAGTGCTCCAATTACTCATAAGTATCTTACAGTCTGTCCATTTTACATAATTTTCACTGTTGATATCTCCATGCAACAGACATAATTCTAACAACTCATTCCTCACCATCTCAGAAGTCAGAAATATAATCATTAAAAACTGTTTTCTATAAGTATTCAGAAAGTCAATCTCACCGCCTCTTTCTAATGCCAATGCTAACTTATTCAGCTCTGCTATCATAACATTGAGATCAATGGGAATCTTCACATTGCTATCCGATTTTTTATAGCTTTCATCTGCTTCTCTTACATAAAACCGACGGAATCCTGTGTTTTGTGGATAACAATATCCCTTTACCCATAGATTACTTCCCATCACCTGGATGGGCATCTGTTTGTTAATGCCCTCTGCATTTGTCCATGTGAGTACAATTGTATGGCAGGAATTGTCCATGTGCTCTCGTTGACACCGAATGTTCTCCACATCATCTCTTAGCCTGTCTTTTTGTAAATTTAATGTAAATTCCATATTATCTCCTTCTTCCATCTTGATTTTTTATTAATTGCTACAGCTGTTGGCTGTCTATATCAGTAACTATTCTGTACCTTCACGATACCTATTGTTATACCTTTGCATCAATTATTTTTTCTCTTACATCCACATACTTTTTTACCGGAATGCCCAAACGTTCACCGTTATCCAGTTCCAAATAGTATTTTTCTACCTTACGGATATGATATTGGTTTACAATAAAACCTCTATGAATTCTTACAAAGTTTTCTGATAATTTCTCCTCTTTGGATTTCAAATTCCCCATGGTTTCTATCACTTCATCACCACAATGCCATAAGGTACGATTGTGCCCGGCTTCTAAATAATAAATATCAATGTCATTCATAAAATGCCTGCTGCCCTTGGTGGATTCCAGCAAATATTCTTTTCCATTTATGTTTTCGGAAATATGTATTCCCATAACTTTTATACCATGACGTGTGTATTTCATTAGTGTCGTCATATGATAAAAAATTTCTTTTCTCTCTTTTACTCCTTTCTGAGACAACACACTATATGTCCCCATAATCAATGCATACTTATCCCCACAGAGACAGATATTGTAGTTCTTATGTCTGATAAAGTCTTGTTCATCACAGCCCCCTTCTTCCTTTATCAAATGTCCGTCAATGACCCATCTTGTGTTCTGTGTACAATACTCTGAATTGTAGAATGCCTTCCCTTTATGCATTAGTCTGATAATCTTTTTTACATTACACATCAATTCCCCTTGTTCCATTCATATGTCTCTCCTCTCGTTGTACTTATCCATAACATATATACTCCGGCATGTGATAGTACAGGTATCTCACAGAAAAGTATCATTTCCACTTAACCATGTATGGAAAGGTCTGTGGATTGCCTTTTTAATATAAAAAATTCTTTTTGAAACAACAACAAATCTGTATTTTTAACCTCTTATAGGGTGGATTTGACTTTATCTTATTGAAATTTTACAGGGAAAAAAGATGATTGGAATTTACAATAATATGGTTTATTGCTAATTTTTATTTCGACAAAATTCTACAAAAAACAACCCTCGATGTGTAAAAAGAAAGGTTTTGTTTTAACTTACATGATTGACAAAATTTTAACAGGTAATTTTTAACTTTTGTGACTATTCAGTATAGGACTTTGCATTTACAGCACAGTTACAAAATCTTTATCTGATCTTTTCAACTAACTTTTTAACATTTATAATGACCTTTTTAAATTGTAAGAAAAAAAGTGGCTCTGAAATCTTTCAGAACCACTTTACTCTTTAAGGTGATATTTTTTTCTTATACTCCATACATTTATCCTGCTCTACCTCCACATATCCCATAAGCAGAAATAAATGCCTTGACACCATATTCTCTTTTTTTACCTCTGCCACCAGATAAGTCTCCTGCCTATTTTCTTTGACAAATGTCTCTGCCAGCTCCAAAAGCTTTTTCCCATAGCCTCTGCCCCGCTGTTCTGCAGCAATGCTATAAGAAATCTTTACCTGTTGATCTTCATAATCCAGCCGCAGCATGCCCACTGGCTTTTCCTCTTCCAAAAGAAACAGCTCTGAAGTCTTAGACTGCAATTTCTTCTGAAACCACTGACAATGGCTTTCGTATGCAATGGGTTCTGTTGAGAATGAATTTTTCCGACACTCCTTATCATTTGCCCATTGAAAGAACAAATCACAATCCTGCTCACACGCCTTTCGCAATTTCAGCATATGCAACCTCACTTATCGCTTTCCAGCATAGAAAAATCCAATGGCATCCCCCGTTCAATATCCCTGGCGGCCCGCATGGTCAATACCTTCTCATAATGCTTTGGATGCAACCCATCCCCTGGTCGAATGGAACGAATATTTACATTGGTAATCTGTTCTCCCTTCTTAATATCCTCCACTGCAAAGAGGGAACGGGAAAATTTGCAGCTATCCTTCTGCTTCTCTGTCAATTCATAAGATACCTTGCCCAATGCCTGTTCCAAAATACGAATACCATACACCATTTCTTCAAACTCCTGTGGCTCCATGGAAAATGCACCATCTGCACCTCCGTCTTTTCTGCTTAAGGTCAGATGCTTCTCCACCACATTGGCTCCCAAAGCAACACTGCCCACAGCCACCGCATGTCCCATGGTATGGTCGGAAAGACCGGCAATACAATCAAAAGTCTGTGCCATATGGGGAATGGTACGCAGATTGATATCTTCATAGGGTGCAGGATATGCCGATGTACACTTTAATAAAATGACCTGCCGGTTTCCTTCTTCTTTACATGTATTCAATGCAAGTTCTATATCGGATAAGGTTGCGATTCCCGTGGACATAATAATGGGTTTTCCCGTTCTGGCAATCTTTCGAATCAGCGGAATGTCCGTAATTTCAAAGGAGGCCACCTTGTAGATTGGCATTCCTAACTCTTCCATAAAGTCCACTGCTGTGGGGTCAAAAGGGGAAGAAAAACAAAGCATACCCAAACTCTCCGCCTCTTTCATCAAATCCTTCTGCCACTCCCATGGAGTATATGCCTCTTTGTATAACTGATATAGATTTTTTCCATCCCAAAGAGTTCCCTGCTCAATCTGAAACTCCGGCTTGTCACAGTCAATGGTAATGGTGTCCGGGGTGTAAGTCTGCAATTTTACCGCATCTGCTCCGGCATCTTTTGCCGCCCGGATAATTTCAATGGCTCTGTCATAATCCATCAAATGATTGGCAGACATTTCCGCAATAATAAAGGTAGGATGCCCTTCACCCACCATACGATCTCCCAGCTTGATCTCTTTCATCTTATCCCCTCCATTCTCTTTCTCTTAAAATGTTCTAAAACTGTTCGTAACTATTCAGTACCTTCATAGTTACAAGCAAAGAACCATTTAAAATTGCCTACGGCAATGGTTCTTTTCCTGTTATATCCACTTTTTCTTACGGTCTGTGCAGTAAATGCACAGACCTACTGAACAGTTACAACTGTTCAATTTTTTTACAGACACAATATTGAATCAAACATTTTCAAAGTGATTTCCGATAATATGACACAATCTTCCCCACCGCTGAAATCACATCCTCCACATCCTGATCTGACATGGCGTAATAGAGAGGCAGACTCATCATTTCCTCATAAAGTTTCTCTGCCTTAGGGCATAACCCTCTCTGATACCCCTGTTTCTCATAAAACGGATGATAATACACCGGAATATAATGCACATTGCAGCACACATTTTCTGCTGCCATAGCATCATAGAATTGCTTTCTGTCACAGTTTAAAAGCTCTGGTTTGATTCTGAGAATATACAAATGTCTTGTAGTATCCGACTCTGCAATCTCTTCCTGCACCGTAAGCTCCGGAAATTTTTCAAAAGCTTCATTATAACGGTTTACAATCTCTTTTCTCCGTTTACGAAAAGCCTCTAATTTGTCTAACTGGCTTAAAATCAAAGCTGCCTGAATATCCGTCATACGATAATTCATGCCCAAGTCAATCTGTTCATAATACCAGCCGCCATGACTTTCATGCTCCAACAAAGAAGCATCTCTGGTAATCCCATGTGCCCGATAGAGCAGCAGTTTCTTATAATAGGCTTCATTGTTCGTTAAAACAGCACCGCCCTCTCCTCCGGTTATGGTTTTCACCGGATGAAAACTGAAGGTGGTCATATCCGCAATGGAACCTATTCCTTTGCCCTGATATTTTGTACCGATGGAATGAGCGCCATCCTCAATCAATACCAGTTTGTTGTCTTGACAAATTTTTGTCAATCTGTTCAGTTCCACTGCCTGCCCGGTAAAATCCACTGCCACCACAGCCTTGGTTCTCTCCGTAATGTGTTCTTCTACGGAATCCGGTGAGATATTGTAGGTCTTTTCATTGATATCTGCAAAGACAGGTCTTGCTCCACAATAAAGGGCACAGTTGGCAGAAGCGGCAAAGGTAATGGGGGTGGTAATCACCTCATCTCCCATTGATACCCCTGCTGCCTGACAGGCAATATGAAGTGCTGCTGTACCATTGCTAACCACCACTGCATATTTTGCTCCTGTGATTTCACACAATTTCTCCTCCAAGGCACTGATTTTCGGCCCACATGTAAGATAATCGCTTTTCAATACCTCCACAACTGCCTGAATATCTTTATCATCTATATACTGATGCCCATAGTACAATTTTTCTTTTCTTACAGGTGTTCCGCCTGCGATTGCTGCCTGATCCATTCTTCATCCAATCCCTTCGCTAAAACTCTGCTTGTATGCTTTGTGACTATTTTGGTCTTACCACATTGACTGTTCGTAACTATTCAGTACCTTCATAGTTACGAGCAAAGAACCATGCAAAATTGCCTACGGCAATGGTTCTTTGCCTGTTATATCCACTTTTTCTTACGGTCTGTGCAGTAAATGCACAGACCTACGGAACAGTTACGACTGTTCATTTATCACTGCTGTCAGGCTCCTTGCCATATCGAACTGCATACTTTACCTCTGCAATCTTCCAATCCTCTAAATTGTCAATATCCTGCACTTCCATCTCTTCCATCTCTATGGGAATTGTCTTTTCCATCAACAAACGTTTTTGTGTCCAAAAACTACCTGCCTTTATAAAATAAAACTGTCCCGCATCATGAAAAAACGGTTCTAAATCCTGTGATCTGGTAAGTTCATGTTCCGGCCACTTAAACTTTAAATAACCATTCTCCATAATCACACTTCTCTGTGGAGGAAAGCTGAATTTTACTACTGGCATAACTGTATCTGCATTGTTTTCTTCCAAAATATTCCTTGCTTTCTGCAATTTCTGTGCTGTCACAAAAGGTGCCGTGGGATAAATACAGCAGGCATAGTCAAATTCCTCTCCACACTTTTTATATTCCTCCAATACTTCCATTACTACTTCTGCACTGGTGGCATGATCATCTGAAGTTTTGGCACTTCTCATAAACGGAACCTTTGCTCCTGCCTTTCTGGCAATCTCTGCAATCTCTTCATCCTCTGTGGATACCATAACCTCATCAAATACTCCTGATTTTAAAGCTGCCTCAATGGAATATTCTATAATAGGTTTTCCCAGAAATTCCTTTATATTTTTTCTGGGAATTCTCTTACTGCCGCCTCTGGCGGTAATAATCGCAACTGAACTCATGATTTTCCTCCTGTCACACTGCCGACCCAACTTTATTTTTTTACATTGTAACTATTCAGTACCTTCATAGTTACAAGCAAAGAACCATGCAAAATTGCTTTTCGGGTATTGCACCCATAAAAATTGCTACGCAATGGGTGCAAGCAGGCAATCAAACTGATTCACAGTTTGATTACTTTAGGCAATGGTTCTTTGCCTGTTATATCCACTTTTTCTTACGGTCTGTGCAGTAAATGCACAGACCTACGGAACAGTTACTTTACATTCACTAATAATTCCTTTAATTCCTCTACAGAAAGCCATTCTTTATTATTATCCGAACTGTATGAAAAACCTTGTTCTACCTTTTTTCCACCCTGAATGATTCTATCTTCTGTCCACCATGTATAGTTGGGATATATGATATAATGTTTCTCATATTCATAAGTATTCAAAGAATCTTCCTTTGTGATCATAATTTCATGAAGCTTTTCTCCCTCTCGAATCCCCACTTCCGGCATCTCGCAATCCTCACACATAGCCTTTGCCAGATCAGTAATCTTAAAAGATGGTATTTTGGAAATAAAAGTCTCACCGCCCTGTGCTTCCTCCAAAGCTTTCAATACCAACTGTACCCCTTCCTCTAAGCTAATCCAGAATCTTGTCATCTGATAATCTGTAATGGGAAGTTTCTTCTTTCCCTGATCCAAAATATTCTGGAAAAAGGGAATCACGGAACCCCGGCTTCCTGCCACATTTCCATAACGTACAATAGACAGTGTAAGATCCCTTGCTCCTGCATAGGCATTGGCAGCAATAAACAACTTGTCCGACACCAGTTTGGTACCGCCATATAGATTAATGGGATTCACTGCTTTATCTGTGGACAAAGCAACTACTTTTTTAACTGTCGGCGTGTCGAGTACTCCATTGATCACATTGGTGGCTCCATCAATATTGGTCTTAATGGCTTCGATGGGATTGTATTCACAGGCAGGAACCTGTTTCATGGCTGCCGCATGAATTACATAGTCCACACCATTTAAGGCTCTGCGGAAACGCTGCTCATCTCTCACATCACCGATAAAAAATCTTAATATATTACTGTATTGCTTAAATTTATTTGCCATATTAAACTGCTTAAATTCATCTCTGGAATATATGATAATTTTTTTCGGTTTATCATGCTTTAGCACATACTCCACAAAATGATTCCCGAAAGAGCCGGTTCCACCAGTAATTAATATCGTCTTTCCCTCTAGCATTTCAATTCCTCCATGAATGTAATATTTTATCCTAAAATATTATTTGTAATTTCTATCAATCTGATTATAGTATCGGCTAATTCCTGCTTTTACTTAATATGCACAAACTAGCTTTCTTTCACCAGATATTATCATATAATCTATTTTAAATCCTCAATATTTTCATACACCTTATGAAAGGCTGTTGACACATCCTCTAAATCCTGCTGTGTCATAAACGGACGCATCAATTCATGGCTGAACAGTGTCTTAAAGTGCATCTCCTCACAATTAGGACAAATACCCTCTTTATACTCCACAGTACTGTTGCAGAATGGATAACCTTTATCCCCATATGCCATTCTCTCCTGAAATAATGGCTGCAAATACAATGGCTTCACATAGCCGCACCCAATGCTCACACCTTCTGCCTCACGGAGTTTAATTGGCATCAGCTCTGCCTTTACCGCATTGATATAAGTCTCTCTGGAAACCCCCGCCTTCTCGGCATCAAAGAAAATAGGGTGCACATAATAGGCATGTTCACATCCCTCTCTCACCTTGGGAATACGCAAAAAAGGAATATCCTTTAACTTTTCTGTTAAAAATGCCACATTCTTCTGCCGTTCTGTCAACAACCCGCCTAATTTTTTCAACTGCTCTCTGGCAATGGCGGCTTCCACCTCGGTCATACGAAGATTAAATCCAATCATATTATTCAAATTCTTTGTACCCTTTGCTCCAACCACTGCTTCTGCATGGTTTCGAATCAGGCGTACACGCTCTGCCAGCTCATCATTGTCCGTTACCACAATGCCGCCTTCCCCACAATGGATATGCTTATGATAATTCAGAGAGAATACACCAATATCACCCAAAGTGCCTGCAAATTTCCCTTTATACTTTGCTCCCGGCGCCTGTGCTGTATCTTCAATCACATACAGATTATGTTTTCTTGCTATATCATTGATTCTCTCCATATCATAGGGCTGTCCAAAAATGTCCACCACAATAATGGCCTTTGTTTTCTCGGTAATCCGTTCCTCAACCGAATCCGGATCCAGACAAAAATATTCTTTTTCAATATCTGCAAATACCGGTATAGCATTATAGATCAGTGGTGCCGTAGCTGATGCTGCCATCGTGTAAGGAGATACGATCACCTCATCTTCCGGGTTTATGCCCACTGCCCCGGTGGCACAGTAAAGACCTGATGTGGCAGAATTTACCGAAATGGCATGCTTCACCCCAAAATATGCTGCCCACTCCTCCTCCAATGCACGCACCTGAGGACCTCCATAAAAATCATCTGCCCAACAGCCTAAATATTTTGATAAGATTCCCGAACGCAGCACCTGAACCACTGCATCCTCTTCTTCCTTTCCTATTACCTTATAAGCCGGGAACAGCTCTGTTCTCACCTTTTCTCCACCCAAAACAGCTAACTTACTCATAACAATTCCTCCATAACCTTCCGTATATTTTTTGCCGCATCCATGGGAATCTCCCAATCCGGTACTTGTTTCTCATCTTTTAGAAAAATCTCTAATTCCCCTCTTGCTGCCTCCCGTGTAACAGCACTTTGCAGCACACCGATTTTTTCTAAAATAAATGGATTATCCCTGTCACTTCGCAAACCAATTTGCAAACTAAGCACCGGCTTTCTGCACAGGGTGCTCTCCAACAAAAACATAGAAGACATACCCACAATCAAATCAGCACTGCTCATTACCACCTGATTGTCCGTCTCCTGCTCTAAATAATAAGCCACATACGGACTATCCTTTAATCTGCTTTTCCATTGTACCATATTTTCCTTTGGATGTGGACGTACAATCACACTGATCTTACACTTTTCTCTCTCTGTAAGCTCTGTAAGCAGTTCTTGCAATTCCCGAAAAATACTCCGTTCTGTATATCCCCAATAATCACAGTTCTCTCCATAGGTGCTGCATAGGGGTTCCGATGCAAAAACAATTAATTTTTCCCCCTTTGGTGCATACCTTTGCCGAAAGTTTTTCTTATCTTGTTCCTTTACCTTTGCCACTTTTTCTGCAAAATCTGAAAGATAAGGCTGTCCTGTCACTGCAATTCTCTCTCCACCAATTCCCTCTTCCATCATTTTCTGTTTTGCATATATATCCATCACACAGATTTTAGTGGGCAGATATTCATGGCTCTTTTCCTTCTGATACAATGCCATCTCATTGACACCGTATTTTGAGAACCGTATGCCGTAATTAATCCACTGATCTAGAATTGCTATACTGGGAATTTCTAATTCTTCCGCCCCATGCCATAAATATTTTTCCGTATTGTCGTCTGCACTGGTTCCTGTGATAACCAGATCCGGCTGTTCTTTCTGCAAAAACTCCTTTAGTTGAGATGGCAAAAGCTCACTTACTTCCCCGGCAATGTCCTTTACCGGCAATCCGGCACCGCAAAACCGCTCCAATGCCACATCTTTTCCATACAACTGTATCTTGTATTCTTTGGTAAGATGAGGCAAAAGCGATTGAATCACGTTGGCTCCTCCCGGATCTCTGGCAAATAATAACAGTTTTTTCATTAATTAATGTCACCTCCACGCTGAAGCTGTCTGCAAAGTTTTAACACCTTTGTGCCATCTTCCTTACTGCACAAAAGCTTTTCCTGTTTTTCCAGTACCTGATAAATATGCTGCACTGCGTTTCGAAAGGAACTGTCATAATGCACCGAATAATCTTTCACAGGAATATAATTGTAATAACCTTCAAAGGTGGGAGATGGCAAAACCTTCGATTCCTCCACATGTCCACATCCATCGGTCATGCGAATACGCCCCTTTTCAAAAAGCAGATCCAATTCAAACAGGGTTGCGATATTGCAGTCCAAAGGATGCATGTAGAAAACTCCTTCTGCCACCCTAAGCTTTGCTTCCACTGATGGGTCATCTTCCTCAAAATCCACAAAAGCATCCGCACTTTCCACCAAGGATACATCTCCCAGCAAATAATTTATAAAATCAATCATATGAGAACCATTGTGCAAAATTCCTTTTCCATAATAGCCAGTTCCCCGGATAAATCTTCCAAACTCGCTGATTCTCCCTTTCAATTCCATAAACTCTGTCACATATCTTCTGGTATAATTTATGAGTACCGGAATTTTCTTTTCCTCATATAGCCTGCAAAGTTCCTCCGCCTCTTTTTCCGTCTTTGTAAAAGGTTTTTCTGCAAAAACCAGTTTTACCGGAAATTCTGCCACCTGCTTCAGCACCGCAAAATGAAACGCATCGGGTACGGTGCAGCTAACCACATCCGTATTCTCTAAGGCATCTGCAAGACTTTCAAATGCCTGTACCTGCCAACGGGCTGCAGCTTCTTTTGCTTTTTCTGTATCCACATCATAAAAGCCCTTTAAGATAAAATTCTCATTTTTATAAAATGCATTGGCATGGGTCAGGATTTCTGCACTATCCGGTGTATCAAAAAAAGCACCGATGTTTCCTGCTCCAACGATTACCACACTATACTTTTTCATATGCTGTACCTCATTATATAATTCTTTGCATATCGTCTAAATTTGTTTTCTTGATGTAACTGTTTTGCACAGGTTACTGTGAAAATACAGATACCATTAACCTACAAATCCTCTCTATATACAAACACTGCACAATCCGTTTTTGCATAATGATGGTTTAAACTAACCTTACGACTTAGATTTTCAACACAATAGGAAAATATCTCCTGTGGATTATGATATGAATTTTCCTCTGAGGTAAAATTCACATAGGTGGAAATAAAATTAAAAGCCATTGCTTTCTTGCAGTAGGAGAAAGCCTCTTTTAACATTTTTTTCATAAAATCCGTTTCCATACTCCGATTAAAGATACCACACAGAAAGACATAATCGTATCCTTGCTTTTCCGTCAATGGATTTGTCATAATATCTCTGACTTCGAAGTCTGCTTCCGGAAACTTTCCTGCGGCTGTCTGAATCATGCCATCTATAATATCAATGCCCTTATAAGTCATATTTCTCACATTGCAATCATCACGAAAATACTCATACAAACCGCCAAGACCACATCCTATATCAAGGATTGTGCTATGGTTCAATTCTCCTACTTTATATAATTCCTCATATCTCATAATCATCGGTCTGTCCCAAAGGCATGACTTTGTATCATCACCATACTTTTCAAAAGATTCTGTATAGATTTTTCGATTTTCTTGAACGCAATCCATTTCGTATTCCTTTCTTTTATAAAAATAATTATCTTAAACTATATTCAAGAAAAATAGCTGATTTCTTCGAAATCAGCTATTTTTGTTATCTGCAAATTATAATCTTATCATTAGCCTAATAAGCTTAATACACCCTGATTGGACTGATTTGCCTGTGCCAGCATGGACTGACCTGCCTGCATCAAGATATTGTTCTTGCTGTAGTTGGTCATTTCTGTTGCCATATCTGTATCACGGATACCGGATTCTGCAGACTGTAAGTTTTCACTGGATGTATCCAGATTGTTAATGGTATGCTCTAATCTGTTCTGCATAGCTCCAAGGTTTGCTCTCTCAGAGGATACTTTCTTTAATGCGGAATCATAAGCATTGATTGCCAAGGAAGCCTGTGACTGGCTTGTTACATCCAGTGCTTCACCGATGTGCTTGCCTGCCTCATTGGAATCATAATCCACGGAAAATGTCATCTGTACGATTCCCAGATCCTTTGCCTTCATGCTGGCGATATGCACATCCACTTCCTGACCGGAGTTGGCACCAATCTGTAAGCGAAGTGCCTCTTCCCCTGTCTTGCTTGCGGATACCAGATTCGCAGCCTTTAAGGAAATTGTGATCACATCTCCTGCTTTAATATTGGTAATACCGGAAATTTTAAAATCGAAACCTGTACCAGCACCATCACCATATCCATAGGCATATTTTGATGGTGAATCAGTCATTGCAAACTTTGTCTTATTAACAGCTACGCCGCCAGAAATTGTAATCGTTCCAGTGACTCCATTTGCCAATACAACACTGTTGCTATTTCCATTTAATGTTCTAATGGTAAAAGTCTCACTATTCATTACTGTCTCTGATGTAACATCTTTCTGGAACTCAATACGAATCACATCATCTGTTGCAACAAGTTTAGAGAGAGAACCAACATCTCCGCCTTGTGAGATTACAATCTTAACGTCACCATTCTTGAAGGTTCCTTCTGCACTTGCACTTCCGTCTCTCCATGTCTGTGCTCCTGCCTGTGTTC
>CAMWHJ010000025.1 GCA_947174015.1 uncultured Lachnospiraceae bacterium
ATGAACTGGTAAAAAGCATTGAGTATTTTAAATTATAGATTTATATCATAGCAAATTCTTAACACCAACTTAAAAACTTGGAAACTCAAAAAGAAGTACAGGGTGTACCGAAAAAAGTGAGGATTGTACCAGAAAGTGAATTATATGAGAATTTGCTATGGTGGTACTATGTCAAGTTTTAGTACAAATTAAATCGGGAAATTTTTAAATTTAGTTAGTTTATACTAATGTCATCCAGCTTTTCTCACCTTTGCTTCTAAACTATCCAAATATTCTTTTTCATATTTCTGGGGTGATTTATATCCACAATGGCTGTGTATCCTCACTGTATTATAAAATGTATTGATATATTCAAATACAAGCCTGTATGCATGTTCATAATCCACTATCTGGAATCGGTTTATCCACTCCCTTTTTAATATCGAATGGAAAGATTCTATACATGCATTATCCCATGGACATGCTTTTTGGGAATAACTCAATTTCCATCCTTCGGTTTTTTCCCTATATACATCACATGTATACTGGATTCCACGGTCACTGTGCATGACTTTGGGCTTATCCACCTTCCTTGTATATCTGTCTGATTTCCACCATTCTTTTTTCCATTTTAAGCTGCCTGCTGGATGATTTCCTGTTTTTAAATGCATAGTAGCCATTTCTTGAAACACCTGGGATTTCCAGCACCCTGCTGACATTAAGCCGGCATTTCTGTTCCATCTTACATTTCTTTTCTGCCTTTGAAACTTCGATGAAACAAGCCTGTGTCAGTTTCCCAGAATGCTGATTGCTTTTTTTAATATTTCTAAAGCATCCTGTGTATCCCTTAGTTCCCGTTTCAGTCTGGCTATTTCCTTTGCCTCGTCACTGGCATAATTACCGGAACCTCTTACTGGCACTTCACCATGATTCTCTCTGGCAGCTTTTGTCCATGTGCCTAAAGCTGTTTTGCTGATATCAAGATTGCTGGCACATTTTAATAACCCAAGTTCTTTGTGTTCTAAATAATATTTGACTGCATCTTCTTTGAATTGTTTATCATATTGTTTACTCATGAAAAATCTCCATCCTTCCTGTATTTTATTGTAACTTATTTTAGAAATTTTTCCACTTTTAACTTGTACCATTTTTATTCTAACACTAAACAGCATCGCAGAGCATGAGAAGAACACCGTCTGTTCCGACAAATTCATGGAGGTTGTGAGGAAATACCAAGACTGCGAAGAAATCACTACTCCGATGCTAAATGAGTTTATCGAAAAGATTGTCGTGTATGAGGCAGACAAAAGCGGGGGCAGGCTGAACAGAAAACGCAGTTGGTATAGGACAACGAGAATGGGCAAGGCAGATGATGATTAAACGGAATAAAGGAAGTTTATGTAATGATTAAAAATTTAGGATATAATAGATGTAAAATTTGTCAATTGATATATAAGGTATTATGTTGTAAAGGTTAAAGAGTTTAGAAAATAAAAATTTATTAATTTCTGAAACATTTTGTTTCCGAGATGTGTGTTATAAAGTAAGGGTACCCAATAACAATAAGAGAAAGGAGGTATGGCTGTTATGAATTTGCAGGATTACACAAAAGCGGTTGATACTTATGCAGATAGTGTATACCGAGTGGCATACAGCTATACATATACAAAGGTTGACGCCGAAGATGTGCTTCAAAATGTATTTTTAAAATTATTTCAGACAAGGCAGAGTTTTAACAGTGAGGAACATCTGAAACAATGGCTTATTCGTGTGGCTGTTAATGAGTGCCATAATTTGCACAGGTCTTTTTGGAAAAGAAATATTATTCACATTGAAGAAATTGAAAAATCGGCGCAAGGTTTTTTTGCAGATAATGAGATTGATTTGCATAATGCGCTTTTACAACTTCCAAGTGAATATAGAGTAATTATCCATATGTATTATTATGAGGGTTACAAAACAAAAGAAATTTCTAAAATCCTCAAAGTAAAAGAAGCAACAGTAAGAACGAGGCTTGCACGAGGCAGGGATAGGTTAAGAGAACTATTAAAGGAGGAATGGGCATATGAAACAGAATAGTAGTTATGAGCAAAATTCTAATTTATATAAATCGGCATATGCGCAGATTTGTGTGAGCGAGGAAATGAAATCAAATTTGAGAGGGATAAAAATGAAAAAATCAAAAATATCATATTTTCGTGTTGTCAAAGTGGCAGGGATAGCAGTTGCAACAATTTGTCTTTTGTTCACAGGACTTGTAAATGGAAGTACAGCTTTTGCCGCCAGTGTGAAAAATATACCATTTATTGGGAACTTCGCAAAATTAGTTAATTTCCGTTTATATTCAGGAGAAACAGAGGACTATGCAATATCAGTTTCCATTCCTGCTGTTATTGAAAATGGTGACAAAAATAGTGACCGTTCAGATGATATTAATGCAGAGATAATGAAATTGTGTGAACAGTATGCTTCCGGCGCAAAAAAAAGGGCTTTAGAATACAGAGAAATTTTTCTTGAAACAGGCGGAACGGAGGAAGAATGGAAAGAACATAATATTACCATTACCGTAGATTATGAAATAAAAAATGAAAGCAGTGATTATCTTTCTTTTATAGTTTATGGATATGAAAGTTGGTTATCGTCAACAGCAGTTGCATATTATTACAATCTGAATGTAACTACTATGCAATATGTTACATTAGAAGAACTGTTAGGAAAAAATTATGTTGATTTAGTAAATGCACAAATCAATCAGCAAATAAAAGAGCGGCAAGAAAACGGAAGTGATATATTTTTCACACAAGAAGAAGGAGGATTTGAAACAATTTCAGAAGAACAGAATTTTTATATTAACAATGCTGGAAATGTGGTAATAGTTTTTGAAAAATATGAGATAGCCCCTGGCGCTATGGGAAATGTAGAATTTGAGATAGTAGTTTCCTAAGAAAATACAGAATTAAATACATTTTACTTTGGGTAGCTGTTTGTCCTAGTGGATAATCAGCTACCTTTTTTATTCGTTACTAATAACACAACAAAGAAAGAACGAAGTATCAGAAATGATTGAGAACAAAAACGAGGTGAGCAGAAATTTAGAAAAGGCATTACAGGCATTGGAACAGGCAAAACAGCGTGCTGCCAATGAGAAGAAAAAGCAGAATGAGAAGAAGTGCAAAGCCGAGAACCACCACAAGTACATCATGGGCGGTATTATCGTGAAGTATTTCCCCGACTGTTACCATTATGACGAGGACGAGTTAAACCGTATCTTGTCGGTTGCATTGCAGACAAGAGAGTGTCAACAGGTTATCTCTAAAATTAAGTCGGAAAGCCAAGAAACCACTCCCTCACAAGCCACTATCCCAAATGCCCAAAATGAAAGCAAGGGCGATACGGAATGACGAGGACAAAGAAACTGAAAAGCCGAGGTAACGCAATCACCCCGTTTACGGGGTGTGCGCACATACCACCAGAGGTGGTATGTGCGCCCTTCGGGGAGCAAGTTTCACCTGCATGGACTCCTGCGGAGGGCATTGGCTGTCTTGCGACAGCCAAAAGGGGAAACGACAATTCCCCTTCGCAGGCGGAGCCTGCTTGTGAGTGAGCATGACGGACAGACTTACCGCCCCAAATACCACGAAGATTTAGTCCACAGTGAAATCATGCTCCCGCCCAATGTGCCTAAAGAGTATGCAGACCGAGCCACATTATGGAACGCTGTTGAACTGTCAGAGAAAGGGCAGAAGTCACAGCTTGCGAGAATGTTGAAAACATTGCTCCCCAACGAATGGAGTTATGAACTTGCGGAGAAAGTCGTGAGGGATTATGTGCAGAGGAATTTTGTTGAAAAGGGAATGTGTGCGGACTGGGCAATCCACGACAGCGAGAACGACAAAGGACAGCACAATCTCCATATCCATGTTTTACTTACTATGCGTCCCCTTACGGAAAACGGGGAATGGGGAGCAAAGACAAAAAAGGTTTATGTCCTTGATGAAAACGGGGAGCGTGTTCCCCTCATTGACAAAAAGACAGGTCAGCAGAAAGTGGATAAGCGAAACCGCAAACAGTGGAAATGCCAGACTGTAGAAAGCACCGACTGGAACAGCAGGGAGAACGCCAAGATGTGGCACAAGGATTTAGCCGACACAATCAATGCCACCAATGAGCAGTTGGGGATTGCGGTTCATTGGGAACACCGTTCCTTTAAGGAGCAGGGGATTGACAGAGAGCCGACAGCATAACAGACAGCAGAGCAGAGTGAAACAGAGGGAAAAAAATTTAGTAGAAAAATGAGTATTTCTGTTGTGTTATATCAATGGTACAAATAGTTGCTCAGTCTAAAATACCTCTAAAATGTTTTACGCTCTGTTCATCTGGCCGTTCCTTTTTATGATACCATTTGTGAATATAGACATATTGACTTTGAAGAAAATGCCATGTATAGTATTCTTATACTTTACTTATACTTAAAAAATTGTTCAGAAAAGAGGAGGAGGATGGGAAAGAAAAAAGTATTATTGGCTATTGTGTTTGTGGCGATTGCGATGGTATCAGGTGGTATAGTTTCAATTTATGAGATGAATAAAGGTTCAGTGGAAGTCAAGGGCACAGCGCAGACGGAGATTGTAGACACAATACAGCCAGAGAACGTGAAGACGGCACAGGCAGAGATTAAGAGTACAGTTCAGGCAGAAAAAGTGACGTTTTCTTGCGAAATCCCCGGCTGTACACAGACAGAGGAACACGAACATGGTCTTTGCGGAATTGACGGCTGCACACAGATTGGCGAACACAGCCACGGGGGAAACGGTGGGAGCCATCATCAATCTAGCCATCATGGCGGAGGCCATCATTGATGTCAAACACTAACCATTACTATGTTTCAAAAGAATAATTAAACAGCGTTAGGGTGCATAGGACATTAAAAGTCTATGCATCCTATTTTTATGTAAAGGAGATGGAAATGGAGAAAGCGGGAGCTGACAAAAGAGGACGAAAAAGAAACGAGGGATTTAAAAAAAGATAGGCAACACCACCTATGACGTATCTTTCCATTACAGTCGACAAAACAGGGAAAGCATGAACGACAAAATTATCCGACTAATAGAGAATGTTTGGAAGGAAACATTGCCGCATATTTTGTTTCCATTCTGCTCCAGAAAAGTGCATGAGCAAGCTTGATTCACTCATTATCAGGATCAAGCTCCATACCACACGACTGGTTGAAGTCAAACAGTGTAATTTGACGGTTTTTACGTTTTTCAGGAATATACATGAGCTTTTATGACTCCAAAATGCAAAGTATTTTAGCTGAATGCTAATTTATACATGCATTTATTATACTTCAAAATCAGCACAATGTCTATTATTTACAACCCTTATAGTTAATGAGCAGTCACTACATAATTCTGTAGTAATTTATTTGCTCATTTATAGAATATGCGGAATCGTGATTTCCACTAAAACAGAATTATGATTTCCAGACTCTGGACAGGTGATGTATTTCACTCCGGATTATTCATCAATGAGGCAGCATATTTATTTGATAAAATACCCTATACAGGCAATCAGCATCATAAATATGCTAATATTAAATATAAGGAGATTTCATCTGTTCAACATACAATCCTAATCTCATAATCTCTTTCAATTTATGAGTAATACTTTTAGCACTTCCAATATACATATTATAGTCATATCCAATGTGTACAACCATTAGTTTATTTGAGAATTTACACCAGATAATTTCTCTTAAAATAAGTCTGAAAAATATAGGTAATTCATCTTTTAATATTATTTGATTATTCCTCAAATTTTTATAGTATTTTTCGGTATTAGTAGCAAAATCCGGGTAAGGATTAAAATCATATTTTTCCAATTCTTCTACTATAAAATTTTCAATCATATTTATATCCATAATTTTAAATATTGCCTGAATATAGGCATCTTCAAAATGCTTATATTCATCAAATGTAAATTCTACTCCCTTAAACTTTTTCCCGATATCATATACAGATGTCCATTCTTCATGCTTATATGCCCCCTGCTTATTCCTGAATTGAGGATTATATTTTGTTATTCTAAAAAATTGCAGATATCTGTCTGAACTGTTACTTAATGCTTTCATAATTATATACCACATCACTTAGGAGTATGCACTGAAAAAATTGAGACTTTTAGCCCCTGAATTATGTATCGTTATTCGTGAAAAAGCCGTTCTATTTTCAATTCTTTTGCCTTTCCATGAATTTGTCCCAGACCATACATCAGCAAACATCCGCATAATAAATTGAGAAAACCAACATGAACCGGCTCAAACATCCCTACAAAACCAAACACCATATTTAGAATGCCTATATACAGTAATAATTTTCCAATTTTGTCAAGATGAGCAATGCGTGAGTCAATATCGGAAAACATATCAAAATCCCCATATTCTGACTTTCGCCGAAAAAAGATCCATTGTGCCATGCGCCCCACATATTCGGTGTTCATTTCTTTCATAAATTCCATATATTCATTGTCGTACCCTCTCATCTCAAGACGAATGGTATACGTACCCGGTTCACACCAAACAAAATGATAAGTACAGAATCCTACTCCGTCCAGTACCCAGCCTTCCATAGCCATATTGTTAAGCCATTGTTCTTCTTCTTCGAAATCCCATGCCCACCACCATTTATAAACGGTTTTCTTATTTTTCATTTTCTGTTCCTCCTAAAACTGTTTCTCCATTTGCAACCAACTGACGCAATCGTACCAATTCCATGGAAAGTATCTGCCTTCCCCTTTCTGTAATTTGATACTCTTTTTTACGGCTTCCCATTTCATTGGGCAGTGGTTTAATCCATCCCTTTGTGCACAAATTATTCAAAGCCCCATATAAAGTACCGGCCGCCAGATGCACACGTCCACCGGACATTTGTTCCGTCTGCTGCATAATACCATATCCATGCTGGGGAGAACAGAGGGATAAAAGGATATAGTAAACTGCCTCCGTTAATGCATAGCTGTTATCCATTATCATAGCTCCCAATTTCTATTATATCGTTTTCCGTTATATCGCAACATGATTATATCAGCTCCCGATATAGCTGTCAATTCATTTCTATTGGATAACTGTTTTATAGTTACAGTTTACACCTACGGTGCAAACTGTAACAGAATCCAGCCTATTAAGAGTTCGCTTTCAGCGAAAGGCTGGATTCTTCGCTATCACTATTTGTTCTTACGTACTTTGCAGCAAGTGCAAAGTACTGTCTGTGAACTGTTACGTTTTATACTTTTACGGTTACTGTTTGCTCAATTCCACAGTACCATATATATTTTTTTCTGAGCTATCATATGCTTCTAAAGTAAATGAATCATCCAAAGAGGTCTTGTCTAAATATATTCTCCATACGTATTTGCCATCTTCTAATTCCTCTCCGCCGGAACCAGAGCCTGATTCCTGATTCTTCAGACGAAATTCCAGCTGGTAAAAGTCATCGGTGTTGGCAGTATGGTAATAGATTTCTACATAAGTTCCCAATTCTGTCTGAATCACCTCTGCATTTTCTATTTTGACACCTGTTCCCGGAATCTGCACATCATCTGTGGGGAGGTAATTGACTTTTTGGCTGTTGCTGATGTCTGTTAAGGTAAATTGGATCTGGCTGCGCATAATATCTTCCATTTGTGCCGCACCGTCCTCCCATGTTGTTCCGATACAAACAACATCCAAGGTCTTAGCATCCAAGGTTTTTCCACACTCTAACATAATATCCATAACGTCATCACTGACGGACAGACAATCCATGGTAACTACAGCGATGCCTAATTCATCGCTATTTTGAATATTTACATTCACATGTAATGGTGCTAATCCTTTGGATTCTGCATATTCAGCAACACTCAGGGTACTGTCAATTCCCCACTGGGAAACAGTATCCTCCAGCAATGCATCTTCCGGAATGAAGAAATATTTGCCCGCCTCTTTTGCTTGAACCTCCACTACCATATAGATTCTTTCGCTGTCACACAGAGCTTCCTTCACAGTATAATTTGCCGCATTGCTTTCTGTGACAAGTTGTTCTTCTTGATTGATATCGGAAGTGACTAGTTCCAATGCTTCTTCTGGTACCTTGGTGGAAGTATGGTGAAAGAAGTCCAGTAATCCCAAATACTTTCCGGCGGCATATGTGGTGGTTCCCAGTAAACCAAAGGCAATGATGGACACGGCAGCAGCTTTTGTCAACTTGTTCCATTGTCTGTGATGTGTGCCGGTGTCAGTATTTTTCTCAGGCAGATTTTCTAAGGTGTCTTTATATGCATTCCATACCTTTTCCGGCACCTTTGCATCCTTTAATCCATTTATCATATTTTCAAATTCATTCATAAGAAAGCTCCTTTCTCAGCTTATTTCTTGCAGTTGTCAGTTGGCTTCGTACCGTACTTTCATTGGCATCCAAAATCTGTGCTATTTCCTTGGTGGTAAATCCCTGCTCATAGTACAAAATAATAATGGTCCGGTATTTTTTATCTAAACAAGTCAGAAAATCCCTCCATTCAAGATTTAAAAATTCATTATCCTGATACCATGCTTCTGTCATTTCCTCCTGAGAAATCATTTTTTTTCGCTGTCGATAAATGGCATTGCAATGGTTGATTAGAATACGGATCAGCCAAGTTTTAAATAAATGATCTTTTTTCAATGTATGGATTTTTTCCCAGCATGTCAGTGCAGTTTCCTGCATAGCATCGGAGACGTCTTCATCATTTCTTAGAATAGCTTTTGCCACTTTATAAAGATCAGAACCATATTGCAGCATCAATGTCTGAAATGCCTCTTTATTATGTTTTTTCGCTTTTCGAATTAGTAATTCCAATTCCATATATCCTTTATTTCCTTTCTTTGAGTTCCGGAACTCTCATCTTACTTACACTTATTAGATGAATAAGAGAAGCGTTTTGTCCATTTTTTTGCATAATATTTATCATACTGTTCTTTAGGTATGTTTGGGCATAGTTTTTTGCCAAACATCAACGGATATGTTTGGCGGAACATTCCATTTACATGAGGGTGTGAAACATTTGGCATCTGACAGTTATGTATGTTTACAACTCACAATATTTTTTCACAATTTGTGTAAAAATGAAAGCATCCATATAAAAAAGGAAGAACTGTTACAAGATTTCTCCAAAATTCGACAAAAGTAGTCTGAATAAGAGGAAAAATAGGGACGAAAATTGTCGTCTCATAAAATGTTTTCTTTACTAAAGGGGAAATTTAGGGTAAACTAAGAGGAAAGGAAACAGGGAGGATAACATTTGCAACACTATTATAAATGCAAAAAGAAAGTCAGGGGAGAATATGACAGCACAAAATTATTATGAAGAAATTAATTTTACATCAGAAATAGAAGATAGTTTTTTTCCAGAGCATGAGGCAAAAATTCTTCAGACGTTGACAAAGGAACAGTCGGTGGGCATGATTGGAGGCTTTTGTCAGAGGGATTATCCGGTTTATTTTATCAGCAATTTTATGTTGGAAAGTGTGGGTTACAGCTATCGGGAATTTATGGAGAAAACCAATGGAAATTACATAGAACTAGTGTATGAGAAAGACAGAGATGTGTTTCAGCAGAATCTGTACCAAGAAGTCAAAGGATTGGAGTATCGACTTGTGAATAAGGAAGGGACAACCATTTGGGTCAGTGAGACGAGAGGAAACTCCAAGTCAGCAAAGGGAGAAAACCTTTGGATTTCGGCAATTCGTATCATTGACCAGAGGCAAAGCAGGGAGACAGAATTAGTGAATGCACTGGGACAGGAATACCACAGGATTATTTATATAGATCAAAAAACACAAAAATATGAGTTTGTGTGGACACAGGATGAAAGGGACAATCTGAAAAAAGATGGTACTTTTCCAGAATTTTTGAATATTGCGAGGAAATACTTGAAAGAATATGTACATCCGGAAGACACAGAGGTTGAAAATATTTATCATATGCTGGAAAAGTTTTTGCAGAAAAAGCAGACAGAAGAACAGCAAATGGAACTTAGTTTTCGGGAAAAGCTTCAGGAGGGTTATCAATGGATGCAGTTAAAGGTTGTAATGGGGGGAGAATGCAATTGCGGCAACGGTTATATGGCATTGGTATTTCGCAATGTGAATCAGACAGTGTGTCAGGAATTGGAGAGAAATCAGTTGTTAAAGAGTGCCTTAGACAGAGTCGAAACAGCCGCTGGTGTTAAACGGGATTTTCTGTCGAAAATGTCTCATGACCTAAGGACACCGCTGAATGCTATACTGGGCATCACAAAGCTGGCACAGCAGCAGAAAAATGACAGCCATTCAGTTGCTGAATATGTGGAAGTGATAGATTCCTCCGCAAAGCATTTGCTGCATTTGGTGGATGAACTTTTGGAGATGAATGAATTCGAGACAGGGACATATGTTAGTAAAACTGTTGATTTTGAAATGAAAGATTTTGTACAGGAGGCAGTGGAAATGGTTTTGCCCAAATTGCAGGAGAAGAATCAACGAATTAAAGTATTTACAGAGGGAATTACCAAAGAAAAGATAACCGGAGATTTCAAAGCCTTAGAAAAAGTATGTGTGAATTTATTGTCAAATGCTTCTAAATATTCAGGGGAAAATCAGGAAATCGAATTGTCAGTTCACGAGATGCCTCGTATGAAGGAAAATGACAGAACTTATCAGTTCCGTGTTCGTGACCATGGGATGGGGATTCCATCAAATAAGATGGAGCAAATCTTCGAACCTTTTGAGCGGATCGAAGATACCAGAATCAGTAAGATACCTGATGTGGGATTAGGTCTTGCCATTACCAAAAATATAGTAAAAATGTTAAAAGGCGATATTCAGGCATTTAGTGAGGAGGGCAGCGGTTCTGAATTTGTTGTGACCATACCGTTCATACCTTATGAGACAGAGGAAGAAGAGGAAAAGGAAGAATATTTTGTTGAGGGTATGCGGGTACTGCTGGTGGAGGATAATGACATTAATCGTGATTTATCTTATAGGGTATTAAGTGATGAGGGGGTGCAAGTGGAGACAGCAGAGAATGGACAAGAGGCAGTGGAATTATTCGGCAAGAAGGAGTCGGGCTATTATGATGCCATTTTGATGGATATTCAGATGCCGATCATGGATGGTTATCAGGCAACTAGGAAAATTCGGACTATGGTGGAAAAAGAGGGGGATGATGTTCCGATTATTGCAGTAACAGCAGATGCCTTTCAGGAGGATGTCCAGCTTGCCATGGAGGCAGGAATGAACGCTCATGTAAAGAAGCCTGTGGATTATGATATTCTGCTGGGAATATTAAGCAATGTGAGAGAGCAGCAGGAAAGGATATAAAAAGGCAGTGTAAAGTTGTTTGTTATGGTTTACATGCAGGCTTGCTGCTTGTTGGCAAACTATGTACTACTACAGACAACATGCCGCATTTTGCCCCCATACATCTATGATGCATGGGGGCAAAATGGTTACTGTATGGTAAATACACAATCTTATGATGGACAGTTACGAAAGATTTTGCTGTTCCTGCTCCAGTTCTGCACGAATTTCATCGATACGTTTCATCAGATTGTCAATGGCACCGATTTCATCCTTGGGTTTTGTATTTTCTTTACGCATCTGTTCTTCCAGTTCTGCACGTTTCTGAATATCCCGACGGAATAAGAGTTTAAATAGTGTACGAATTAATGGCTGAATAAAGAATAACTGAGTAAAGAAGGCAAATGGAAAGTTAAGGCATACCAGCTTTAACCAGTTAGCCAGCAGGCTGATGATATCAAAGCCTGCATAATATGGATAATATAAAATAGCAGCTAAAAAGCTCATGGCAGGACACATAAGTCCCACAGTAGCACAGATAATGGCACTTTCGAAAATCATAGGATGATTTTTGCGGGGATCAAAAATCTTGCAAGCCAGCTTAAAAGAACAAGGGCTTCCCATAACTACCTCTAAACAGTAGGCAAGAATAAACTCAACGATGACAATTACATAAATTGGTACATAACGTCCCAGCATATACACACCACCCTGCTGATGAATGGCAGATAAGACACTGGTGGTTCCGTTTAATTCCATTAAAGTGCTTCCATTGACTACATAGAGACTGTAAAATACATAGGCATGAACAGTGACGATAACAGTGAGAAAGGCAAATACCATTCTCTGAAATTGATTTCTTGGCATAACTTACTCCTTTTCGTTGGCATAAACGGACACAAAAAAAACACAGCTCCGTTTATGGTGTAAATTGATTGCGAATACAATGTGCCGTAATCAGATTTACACGCAAAAGCGTTACATGTGTCGTTTATGCATTGATAGTATAAAATTTTTTAGCGGAAAAATTGTTTGAAGCCAATATGTAAGTGGATACTGGTAGTTCGAAACAATTACCAGAATATATTCTAACAGAAAAAACAGAGATTTGTCAAAGGGAAATTCAAAAAATTATGACAGTAACGTATATTTTGGGAAAAAGATAAAAATTAAGAAAAAGATAAAGATTAAGTGTGTGAAATTGTGATAAAATGTAACTGTTCAGTAGGTCTGTGCATTTACTGCACAGACCGTAAGAGAAAGTGGATATAACAGGCAAAGAACCATTGCCGTAGGTAATTTTGCGTGCTTCTTTGCTTGTAACTATGAAGGTACTGAATAGTTACGATAAAATAAAAAACAGAAAGAGGGAGGTAATGCTTATGAAACGAAGAAAGATGGCATTGGCAGTTCTGTTGGCGGTTTTATGTATGGGATGTGGTTCAGCAAGCACCAATTACACTACAGAAAGTAAGGGTACAGCAGAAGATACCTTTGTCAATGATATGTATGTGGAAAACGACTGGGAGGAAGACATCAGTGAGGATTCTATGGTCGAAGGAATGGGAGGCAGCAGTGTTTCCACAGACAGTGGGAAAAGTGAAAGCAAGAGTCAGCAGCGGAAGCTGATTCGAACCATTGATATGAATGTGGAGACTTTGGAATATGAGGAAGTCATGGCTTTTATCGAGGAAAATGTGAAAAAGCTGGATGGCTACATAGAATATTCCTCCACAGAGGGAAGCAGCATTTACAGTAGCTACATGAATCGCAGTGGGCAATTATACATACGCATTCCAAAAGATCGGGCGGATGAATTTCTGTCAGGGCTTTCAGATAGAGTAAACGTAACAAGAAAGAGTGAGAACACGGAGGATATTACATTATCCTATGTGGATGTTGAGAGCCATAAGAAGGCACTTCAAGTGGAGCAGGAGCGGCTGATGGCAATTTTAGAGAAGGCAGAGACAGTGGAGGAAATTATTTCACTGGAAGAGAGATTGTCTCAAGTACGCTATGAGATAGGACAGTATGAGTCCACGCTGCGCACCTACGATAATCAGGTGGATTATACCACCATAAAGCTGCATGTAACGGAGGTAAAGGAAATCACAGAGCCGAAAGAAGAGTCTGCATGGAAACGTATGACGGGAGGATTTATCAACAGTGTGAAGGAAGTAGTGAAAGGTATCCGGGAATTTTTCATTGGTCTGGTGATCTGTTTGCCATATCTGGTGGTATGGGGATTGATCATTGCAGTGATTGTGCTGGTGATCCGCAAGATTTGTAAGCGCAATAAAAGGAAGAAAGAGCAGCGGATGCTCCAACGGCAAATGCAGCAGCAAGCCAACATGAACCCAAATGTGCAGCCGCAGCAAAATAATGGCAACTTGCATGGAGCAGGGCAGCAGGATAACAATAACCAGAAGAAGGACAATTAGATTTGGAAGTAAATTTGATATAATAGTAAATGATAAAAGTCCAAAAAATATAGAATTTGAAAAGGCGTTTGAAGTGAGGGCATCCACTGTAAAGTGGGTGCTTTTTCTATATAAAATTTGCATAACTGTTCAGAACCAACCTCAAAAATGCAGCGGTAACAGCTGTAAATACCACAAAGGCAGAGGCAGCAACCGCCACTTGGAATCTGCGGTATATTCAGCATGCGGAGGGTTCGGCAAATATTACAGTCTGGACGTCATATTTGACTACTACACAGACCACTACTACTATGAAAGTGGCAGTTGTAGGTGGAGGAGCTGAAATATATTGTTATACGAGTAACGGCATAGTTTCGGTTTTTTCGGGTCCGGGACAAACAAGTGTTGCAACTCCAGTAAGAACAGGATTTTATGCAGAGGCAAAATATTTTAGTTATGGTACATCCAATAGTTTTCCCAGCGGCAGTGTGATATATTAGTTTATTGTGCCAATAGTATTTATAAAAATAATGCAGAATGTTTCTGTAAAGACAAGACCAAAGTATGAGTGGAAGGAGTTAGTTTAGAAGGAAACATGAAAAAAGCAGGAATATTAGCCATACTTCTTTTATGCAGCCTGACAGGTTGTCAGGCTGTGCCGGAAGAAGTGAAAGAAGCCAAAGAAGGGTATCAGGAAAATAAGCAGATCAATGAGACAGATATATCATATACAAACTTATCAGGGGTGAAAGAATCCGTGAAAGAGGCTTTGCAGCTAAAGCCGGATAATCTGATCTTGCCGGAACATATTGATTTTAGTGCAATCGAAGAAGTGAATACTATGATAGCGGAGTTTAATTCAGGATTTATAAAAGAAAAGGATGAATTTGCGAAGATATTTGGCTACGATAAGCAGGAGTGGAAGGATACTTCAATAGAGTGGTACGGATATCAGACATATACAGTGGAAAATGAAGAGGAACAGTATGATCTGGGGGTCAGTGACAATGGGTTTGCATCTGCAGGCTTTTCCGGAGTATATAAGGAGTTTTTTGAACAAGATACCACGGAACTGACACACATATATCATATAGAACGCAGCGAGGCTGCAGAAGATGTGTGTATCTTGGAAGGAGAAGAAACCACAGTGCAGGCTCAAGTAGATTATATCAATCAATGGTTTGATGAGAAGTGGAAATGGAAAGCAGAGGGAATTTCCTATCGGGTAAAAACCGCCATGCTGAGAAAGATGACAAATGGAAATGATATGATTTCCATGTGTGTGGAAGGAGTGTATGGCGGTGTACCTTTTGATACCTACGGCGGTGAGATGGAGATTGATACCAAGACAAATACGGCAAAAATGCTCCATTTGGGTACGGAAATCACCGTGGCACAGACCCAAAAAGAAAGAATTGAGTATTTTACCACCGCCAGAGGTACTTTTTATATTGCATCCAAAGAGGAACAGAAAGAACTGCTGGATCTGCCAAGTGCCATCCACTTGGTGGAGAAGGAGATTTCCGGATTTCAAAAACTTGCCATTGCAGATATCCGTATTATCTATATGTTGGCACCGATCTATGAAGAGGGACAGGATACTTTTAATCACGATGCACCGGGGCGTCAAATGGAGGTACAGCCTTACTATCGTTTTTATATTAACCGAAACTATCAGGATATGGGATTTGCCAATATTGAAAATGGTTCTTTAGATTACTTTATCAATGTGGATATGCTCACAGGGAAAATTACCTTAAATCTTGGCATGGATGCATATAAAAGTCAGGGGGAGTAGAGTTTGAAGTTCCTTGTATACTTAAAAAGTGAATTAAAGCAGTTGTTTTCCTCTCTGCCATTTTGGGTGTGCTGCATTCTGGTGACGGTATTGGAATGCAGTGCAGGTTTTTTTCTGGAAAGAAACGGAAAGGAATTGTCTGTGATTGAAACCATAATCACCTACTCAAAACAGGAGATGAAGGATATGGGAAGAATCTGGTCAGTGAATGCTTTTGTGTCCGGTGTGGGAAGCTGGCTGAAGTTGTTTGTACCTGTGATAGCTTCACTGCCGGCAGTTGCCCTGTATCGGGATCAAGCTTCCACAGGCTACCGCCGATGCTTGATATATCGAGTAGGAAAAAAGGAATATTTGATAGTAAAGTATCTGTCTGGGTTTTTAGGTGGTGCAATTACCCTGACTATGGGCACCCTGCTGTTTTTCCTGCTGACACAGCTCTGTTTTCCCTCAGCAGCCTGTCTTCAGGAGTGGGTGGTGCGAAGTACATTGGAAGCCTATCATGCGAACAGTGCTTTTGCCATGGTAATGTGTCGGTTTGGAATTGTATTTTTGTATGGGGGTATTTGGGCTTCCATTACCTATGGGCTTTTGGGATTGGTCAGCAATAAATATTTGATTGTGGGAATTCCTTTTATGATGAAGTATATCTGGCAGCAGTGTGCGGAAAAATGGAATATTATGGATGGAGATGCCCTGCTGTATTTTTCCTTTGGAGAAAACAATCCGCTCACTGTTGTTGTTGTTGTGTACGGTCTGCTTCTGCTGGGAAGTTTTTTCCTATTCTATTTTTCCAACCAGAGAAAGGAGGATATTGGTGTATAACTTATCTTTCAAAAAAATATGGGCAGTCACAAAGACCGAGTATGTAAAATGGATTTGTAATGGAAGAATGTTTCTTGTTCTCATATTGTGCGTGTTTATCAATGAATGTGTGATACAGCCCCTTATCCAGCGAAGTGAACGGATGGATTCCCCCATCAATATTTTGGAGCCTTTTCTGGCAGTGGGAAATTCAGGAATTATTGTACTGATTCTTCCGCTGGTGTATCTGGCACTGATAGCGGATTTTCCCAGAGTGGATGGAAATACCATCCTAATGCTTCCCAGAGTGGGTAAGGGAAATTGGTTTTTGGGACAGCTTTTATTTGCCGTATGCAGTTTTCACACCTTCCTGCTTTTTGTACTTGGGGTGTCTATTGTGATGTCGGGAAACCATTTCTTTGTATATAATGGGTGGAGTCTGGTGGTGACGGATTATGAGATTAGATTTCCAAAAGAGGCGGGAAGCTTTGCATCGGATTTATTGCAGAAAAATTTATATAATCAGATGCCCCCTTATAAGGCGGCACTTCTCACCTATCTTTTTCTGGGTGCTTATATGATGCTGCTGGTACTTATTATGCTGCTGTTTCAGATCAGAAAGAAAAAGATTTTTGGCTTTTGCATCAGCGGAGCATTGATAACCTTCGGGGCTGCATTTTGTGCAATTCATGCAGAGATAAAATGGCTGTTTCCCATGGCCCACTCACTTACCTGGGTGCATTTCAGCGACTATTACCGAAAACAGGTTATGCCTATTTGGGTAAGCACAGTTTATTTTAGCGTGCTGTCGGTGTTGTTGATACTGGCATGTATGGCAGCGTTAAAAGGAATGAATTTTGATACCATACAGGAGGTGGATTAAATGGCAGAACCAATGGTAAAGGTGGAAAATCTGTGTTTGGAAATAAAGAAGGATATGATATTAAAGGAAATTAACATAGAGTTTGAAAAAGGTAAAATTCATGGACTGGTGGGCAGAAACGGTTCAGGAAAAACTATGCTGATGAAATGTATCTGTGGCTTTGTAAGGCCCACTAAAGGAGTGGTGACCGTGCAGAACAGTGTCATTGGAAAGGATAGGGATTTTCCGGAAAGTCTGGGACTGATTATAGAGACACCGGGATTTATTCCTTATTATAGTGGTTATCGGAATTTGAGAATTTTGGCAGAACCAAATGGAACTGTGGGCAAAAAAGATATTCTTGCGGTGTTGGAACGTGTGGGACTGGCACAGGCAGTTCACAGAAGGGTGGGGAAGTACAGTCTTGGCATGAGGCAAAGATTAGGAATTGCCCAAGCCATCATGGAAAACCCCAAGTTACTTGTCTTGGATGAGCCCTTTAACGGATTGGACAAAGAGGGTGTGGAGGACATGAGGAAAATTCTGTTGGAATTAAAGGAGCAGGGAACCACGATTATTATGGCAAGCCATAATGGGGAGGATATCCGGCTGCTCTGTGATACCGTCCAGGAGATGGAGAAAGGGGGACTGGTGGGGGACTCTGAGGAAAATAAGTAAAGCTTCGCAGAGAATGCTTCTATTGTCTAAACTGCACAAACAAAAGTTTTCGATAGGAAAAAAATTGTCAGTACTTGTAAAACTCAGCCTCTATGAGTATAATATAACATGTTAGGAAAAGATAGACGAGGAGGCCAATATGGTGAGCGATACAAGAATATTTACTAAGAAAAATATTTTAAGAGTACTGTGGATTTTTTATGCTCTTTTCAGTATTGTAGTTTGGTTGCCCCAAATGGATCATTTACTTAGCAAAGACTATGAAGAGATATCCAAACATATCTCGTTGGATCAGCATTGGGATATCAGGATAAATGATTCTTTTTATCAGGATGTCAGTCTGGACAATTTTAGTTTTGACACTGTGGATAAAGGGGATCAAATTACCATGGAGAGAGAAATTCCACAGGATTGGGGTGATATCCAACAAGGAGTACTGCGTTTTCATATCAGGCAGACAGCAGTAAAAATGTATGTTGATGATCATCTGATATACCAATATGGTTTTGACAGAATAGATAAAAATAAGACCGTAGGAAGTGGATTTCAGTTTATCAATTTTTCTGATAAATTTAAAGGCGGCAGGTTAAAAATAGAATTGAGTGTCACAGAAAATGATGCATTTTCCAGATTTGATTCCATTCGAATTTACAAATGGGAAAATGCCTATCGGGTGTTGATGACAGAAAACAGAATACCAATGTTTTTAGGATGTTTTTTGTCACTCTTTGGACTTTCTATTGTTATGATAACCATGTTTGCACTGCTTTTATCCCGGAAATATATGAGAATATTTTGTATTGCAGCTTTCTCCATATGCATGGGACTATGGACGTTGTGCTATTACAATGTGATGCTGATATTTTCGATTCCATTGTATTCCATATCTTTAATAGAATACATGGCTCTTTTTTTAGCACCGCTGCCATTGTTTATCTATATGTGGGAAAATGTAAAGAACTTAAAAAGCAGGATTTTCAAAACAATTTATGGTGTGCTTTTTTTCATTCAGATGGTCTTTGATATGGTGATACTCACATTACATACTTTAGATATCGTTCATTGTGCAGCAGTGCTGAAATATTTGCAGTTTCTGATTGTCTGCGATTTGATCTATGTTACGTTGGTGCTGGTGCTGAATTTAAAAAACAGTAAAAGAGTAAATCGTATGTATTTAATTGGTATGCTGATTGTGGCAGGATGTACAGTATACGATCTTATCAGTTACTATTGCAACCGCTATCTTGCAAGTACCTTTTTCACGGGGAAAGGAGTGGCTTCCATGGGGGTGATGATTCTGATATTTATTCTGATCTATACTTTTTATATTAATCTGACGGAAAAAATGATGCAGGAAACGGAACGAAATTCTTTAATCAAATGTGCATATACGGATGATTTAACACAGTTGGCAAACCGCCGTTACTGTTCGGAATATATGAAAAAATTAGAAAATTCTGATTACACAGTGATTTGTTTTGATTTAAATAATCTAAAGACAACCAATGACACATATGGTCATGCAAAGGGAGACATTTTGATTAAGAGTGCAGCGGATGTGATTGCAGAGACTTTTCAAAAATATGGTGTTGTGGGAAGAATGGGCGGTGATGAATTTATTGCCATTATAAGGCTTTTTCAGCAGGAAGAAATCAGCAGTCTTATGGGGCAGTTTGAGTTTAACATAGGAAGAAAAAATCAGGAAGTGACGGATTTGAATTTATCGATAGCCTATGGATATGCAGTGTGCGGAGAACAGGGAGAGAGAAATATCGAAAAAATATATCAAATAGCAGATGATCGGATGTATCAAAATAAGATACAATCCAAGCGTAAGAAAGAAAACAGCTTATTCGGTTGCTAAAGGAAAGAAAACATGCAGTCATGATGAAAGAACATCAAAAGACTGCATGTTTTTGTTTTGCATTTTGCGGTCTAACTGATGATGGAGGCTAATTTTCTAAATTTAAAAGCCTGTCAACAGCTTCCTGCATCTGAGTATGCTTGCGGTAACCTTCCACAAGCTTAATTTCTTTTGGAGTTAAGGTTAAGGAAATTCCTTTTTTGTTATCTTTGTTTCCATAACCAAAAGCCTGTAATACATCAGGAATACGATACAGCTCGCAGAGAAACATCAGAGTATCTGCATCCGGTTGTGTGGTGCCGTTTTCCCAGCCATAGACTGTTTTGGCAGCAACAGAATTTTTCTGTTCTGTTAAAATTCCTGCCACATCATTGACAGAATAACCGTTTATTTTTCGATAGTATCGTAATACCTCTGCAATCTTTGGATTTTTCATATCTAATCTCCACCCTGCACTAAATATGCATCCTTTCTTTTGATTTTTAGGTTGTAACTGTTTAGTACTTTATAGCCTGTACAAAATAGTTACTTGAGGTCTTACTACTTAACCTTATCAATAGTTGAATTGTTTGTCAATTCTATGAAGCATAATTCTTTGAAATTAGGATATAAAATATTGACATTCTGCAAAAACAAGAATAGAATAGTCTATAATACGACAAATTTCTTTCGATAGAAAGAAAGCCTATAGGAGGTTATGCCATTGGAAATGAAAAACAGAATTTTGGATTATATGGAAGCCAGTAGTATTTCTGTGGCAGAGCTATCAGACAGCCTGCAGATAGAAACAGAAAAATTAAAGAAAGGGAACAAAGCAGACTGGGATGCACAGGATTTGCTGAAGATCTGTGCCTATTTAGAAATTGACCCCATGGAATTTTATGCCAGAAAACAAAAGCGGAAATAGGAGGCAGATTTATGGTAAAGTACCGTTGTTCCCACTGTCAGGATGTGGAGGTGAAAGGAAGCAGTTGTCCTCACTGCGGAAAACGAACATATCCTGTCCTCTCAGAGATATTTTGGTGCAGTCATTGTCAGATACCCAGCTATGAGCCGGTATGTGGACTTTGTGGTACAGAGGGAAATAGAATATCCGCTGACTTGCGCCCTGTTTTTCCCGAAGAACGAATACTGTTGGAGACCATTCTCAGCTTGCAGACGGCAAAGGAGGTAAGCCTTAAGGGTAGACATATTTGGAATGGCTCAGGCAATATTTATTATGGGGACGGCAGACGTATGGATATAAAAATCAGCAGCTTAAAGGAGCTGGCTATTTTGCAAGTACAGCAGGGGTATCAGGAGAGATGTTGTAAGCTTTTAGAATATCAGCAGGATTTTGAACAGGATACAGAGAAATTTCTTCAGGCAAATGCAGGACATTTACATCAGATTGAACAGGAGGCAATTAACTATATCCGGCAGATTGGAGAAAAGTATGATATTGCAGATATGATGATTTCTTTTTCCGGAGGCAAGGATTCTACGGTGGTAGCAGATCTGGTAAATCGTACCTTAGGAGATGGGGAAAAGAAGATTCTCCATATTTTTGGGGATACCACACTGGAATTTCCCTCCACCTATGAATATGTGGAAAGATATAAAAAGACACATTTTAAGACACCGGTGATATCCTCCAGAAATAAAGAAAAGGACTTTTTAAAACTCTGCCGGCAGATTGGACCGCCCAGCCGGGTAATGCGATGGTGTTGTACTATTTTTAAGACCGGAGCCATTACCCGCAAGATAGAGAAAGTATTTAAGAATAAAAAACACATCATAACCTTTTACGGCATCCGTAGAAGCGAATCTGCCAGTAGAAGTAAGTATGAAAAAGAAGCAAGCAGTCCTAAGATAACTAAGCAGACGGTGGTATCACCGGTGATTGACTGGTATGACTTTGATATCTGGCTGTATATTTTAGAAAGGAAACTGGATTTTAATGCGGCCTATCGTCTGGGCTATGCCCGTGTGGGGTGTTTTTGCTGCCCCAACAACAGCCTGTGGTCGGAATTTCTCTCTAAGGTCCATATGCCAAAGGAATATGGAGAATTTCGGGATACCATTGTGGAATTTGCAAAGAGAATTGGAAAGCCGGATCCGGAAGAATATGTGGATGGAGGCAACTGGAAAGCAAGGCAGGGAGGAAACGGTGTGGATATGGCAAATAGATCCATTATCTCCTTTACCCCCTGTGCCACAGAGGAAAACACTTTTTATTATGAACTTCTCAGACCCATCAGTGAAGAATTATATGAGTTGTTTAAACCCTTTGGAAGACTGGATTTTACTTTAGGCAACGAAAGACTGGGTGAGGTGTATGTGTTGGATCAAAAAGGAAAAATCCTGATCAAGCTTCAAGGAAGAATGGGAAAATTCAGTCTGAAAGTTACCATATATGATAAAAATCTTGCAGGTGCCAAAAGCCTGAAAGTAGCAGAGGAGCGGATAAAATGCCAGATAACCAAATATCAGATGTGCATGGCATGTCTTGCCTGTGAGGGTGTCTGTAAACGGGATGCCATTTCCGTAAAGGAGCGGCAGGGAAAAGTTCACTATACCATTTCACAGGAAAAATGTGTTTGTTGTGGTGAGTGTATAGCACATTTTATTGCCGGCTGTTACATGCGCAAGGTATTGGCAATTAAACGATAGACAGCAGAGGGAGAATATTATATGGAAGCAAGAAAGAAATATAAGTTAAAAGGGCATGAAACTTTTTGTATTCGGGAGGGGTGGCTTGCCAAGGGAATACAAGCGGTGGCGGAAAATCCAAAGGTTTTTTCTGAAATGTATGGTGCAGATGCCTTGGGAGTGGGCAGCAATATGGCAAAAGCAATACGCTACTGGCTTAAAGTGCTGGGACTTACCATGGAACTGCCTTCAAAGGGCGTGTGCTTGTCCGACTTTGGAAGGCTGCTTTATGATAAGGATGCCTGTTTTGAGGAAATATTTACACTCTGGTGTCTGCATATCAATCTGGTACAGAATCGGGAGAAAGCCACCATATGGTATTTGTTTTTTGGGAGAACCGGTTTGGAAGAGTTCACCAGGGAAGAGTTGGAGCAGACCGTGCTGCGGGAGCTGTACCGCTATGTGGGTGACATAGAATTCAGTGAGCGCTCTCTGCGGGATGACTGTACCGTATTATTGCAGATGTATGCCAGAGAGGGCAAGCAGGAACTGGATCCGGAGGATAAGAAAATCTGCCCCCTTACTCGTCTGGGACTGATGCGGAAAAACAACAATGTGTATCAAAGAACAGAGCCGGATCTATCCGGCATTGGCAGTGAAATTCTATGTTATCTGCTGCTTACCTGTTATCCCGGCATTACTGCCATCAGTATGGAGGAGTTTTATCAGGGAGAATTGGGCATCCACAGGGTGTTAGGCATTGGGATGGGTGCTTATCAGGAATATCTGGAGGGTATGGTAAAAAGAGGGTGGGTGGATATGAACCGGACAGCAGGTCTTGATATGCTGTATCCAAAGGGAGATTTATCAGCAGATGTTTTGTTGCAGGAATTTTGGGAAAGGTAGAGAGGAACAATAGGAATGCAGGATTTAAGAGAGTTTATTCAGGTCAATGAGAAATTTCAAAAGTCCATAAATTTGCGTCTGGATTACAATCGGCAGGAGAAAATCGCAGGCTATATCCCCACCAAGGCATCCGTGCAGGTGCTTTCTGCTTACTTACAGCAGTTTCAGCAGTGGAAAAGCGATAGGGCCAGTATCCTGATTGGACCTTATGGAAAGGGAAAATCCCAGTTGCTTTTGGTACTGTTAGCCCTGCTTTCCAAGGAAAATAAGGGACAGGCATTTGTAGGAGAAACCATAGAAAGAATCAAAACAGTGGAAAAAGAAGCAGGCTCCATGGCAGAGAAGCTGTTTCAGTCAGAAAAATCTTATCTTCCAGTGATTTTAACAGGGGCACAGGGGGATTTTCACAGAGCATTGATGTTGTCCCTGAAGGATAGTCTGGAACGGGAGGGAGTGTCCCAGATAGCCCCATCCACTTATTTTGATGAGGCAGAAAAGACATTGCTTATGTGGAAGGAAAGCTATCCCCAGACTTATCAGCAGTTTTTGGAGTATCTCAAGGAGGAGGGCATCAAAGAGAAAACCTTTCTGCAATGTTTGAGACGGTATGATGAAAAGGTATTGGAGATATTTCAGAAAATTTATCCAAAGCTTACTGCGGGCAGTGTGTTTGAGCCTATGGTGCAGACGGATGTTATCAGCCTCTATGGTTCTGTCAACAAAGCACTTCACAGGCATTATGGTTATCAGGGAATGGTGTTAATATTTGACGAGTTCAGTAAGTTTGTAGAAGGTTACTCCAAAGAAAAATTTGCTGCTGCCATGGAGGAACTGCAGGATTTGTGCGAGCTGGCAGCAAATTCGAAAGAAGAGAGTTTTCATGTAATATTGGTGGCTCATAAGGCAATGAAAGAATATAAGAATATACTGCCCAAAGAGGTCGTGAATGCATATATGGGTGTGGAGGGACGTATCAGCGAAATATACTTTACCACTTCTTTAAAAAATAGTTATGAGCTTCTTGACAATGTGATAGTAAAAAAACATGACAAATCATGGACAGCGTTGTTAAGCAATGAACGATTTCGGGATATGTTGGAAAATTCCTATGCATTGCCTTATTTTCAGACATTGTTCCGGAAGAAAGAATTTGAAAAAATAGTGGCAGAGGGCTGTTACCCGATGACTCCTGTTGCCGCCTATCTGTTGCTGAAAATCAGTGAGCAGGCAGTACAAAATGAGAGGACAGTCTTTACCTTTTTGTCAAAGGATGAGCCATATGGTTTAATTCATTTTTTGCAGGAACCCAAGGAGGAATCCATTACCTTTTTAGACAGCGGCCGGGTGTATGACTATTTCTCTAAAATCTGTCGTGGAGATACTGCCAATGAGAAACTTCATAATGAGTGGCTCAAGGCAGAGTATGCCTTAAATGGATTGACGGATAAAAGGGAGCAGGTGATTATCAAGACCATAGCTTTAATACGGATGGTGGGAAAGGCAGATGAAATTTTTGCCAGAGATGAGGTAATCCGATTAGGTGCGGGACTTACACGGCAGGAATACCAGCAGGGGATAGAGCACTTAAAGGAAAAAGAGCTGATTCTGTTTCGCAGTAAGCTGGGAAGCTATTCGTTTAAGAATAATATCGGTGTGGACTTGGAAAAGGAGATCCGGCAGGTAATTGAAAAGCGGTTTCAGAGTATTTCTGTTTGTGAAGAAATTAACAAATATTCTGAACTGACTTATGAATTTCCCAAACGCTATAATCTGAACTACAAAATCACCAGGTATTTTCATTATCATTTTATGACCGTGGAGCAATTTTTAAAGTTAAAAAACCCAGAGTATTTGTTTCAGGAACAATTTTCCGATGGAAAGATTTTGGCATTGGTTCGTCAGCAGCAGGGGCAGGAGGAAGAGATATCTGCGAAAGTGGCGGCATTAGATGAAAGAAGGATGGTGGTACTGCTGCCAAAGGAAATTTTTGACGGCACAAAGATGCTGCAAAGACTGTGTGCATTGAAATATCTGAAAAGTTCAGAAGAATTTATCCAACAAAACAAAGCTTTATTACAGGAGCTGTCCTTATACGAGGAGGATTTGCTCTTTGAGTTTCAAGTTTACCTGGAAACCTATCTTTTGCCTTCGATGGGAAATTGTCATGTTTTTTATGGGGACAAAATTTATCCAAGACAATATTTTGCCCGACAGAGAGGGGATTCAAAGTTTAATCAGTTTTTAAGTGATATATTGGAGGTATATTATGAGAAAACACCGAAAATCAATAATGAACTTATTAACCGCAGGTACATAAGCAGCCAGATGAAAAAGGCAAGGCAAAAGCTGATAGGGCAGATAATACGGGGAGAAGACTGCAGCGGATATCAAAAGGGTACTGCCCCGGAAGCCACCATCTATCGTGCAGTCTTTGTGAAGACCGGGGTGATTTCTTTTCAGAAGGAAAAGCTCAAAAACAAAGATAAGGGTACACAGAAAGTTCTGAAGCATATTGTAGAGTTTTTTAAAAGCAGTGCGGGGGAGAAGAAAAGTTTTGCAGAACTTTACCAAAAACTTTTGGGAAAAGGCTATGGTGTAAGGTTGGGAGTAATTCCGTTGTATCTTGCCTATTGCATCAGTATGCTTCAGGCATTGCCTGTGATTTACCGGGAGGACAGAGAGGTGAAACTGGATGGGGCTGTTTTCGACAACATCAATGACAGTCCCTCAAAGTTTTACTTGTATATTGAGCGGAGCTCTTATGAGAAAGAGGAATATTTGAAAGCATTGGAGCGGGTGTTTGGCAGAGAGGATAGAATAGAGACGGATAAGCTGAATCGATTAGAGGCGATTTGCGACGATATCTATCAGTGGTATTGTTCTCTTCCCCAATGTGCCAGATCTTACGGTGTGGAGGATAAGAAAGAAAATATCCGGCGGGGAATAAAGAAGTTTCGAATCCTATTTTCAAAACCGGAGAGAAATCCCAGAGAGGTGCTGCTGGTGAATTTGCCTTCTGCCTTTGAATTACATGACTACCATAAGCTGGCAGGGCAGTTGGAAGCCATGAGGCAGGAGATGGATCATTACTTGTGGAATTTAAAAAACCAGGTCGTATATGGTATTCGCAAAAACTTTGGTTTTTCGGGAGATAAGGACTTGAAGAAATCCTTTGACCACTGGTATGAAATTTGGGGCAGCAGAGCCGAAACTCAGGTGGGCTCAAGACAGGTAATAGAGTTTTTAAAAACTGTTCGGCAGCTTTCTACCCATGATGAACATAAAATTGCGGATTTTATTGTAAAGAGTGTTCTTGATGTATACATAGAGGACTTTCAGGAGAACCATATTCAGCAGTTTGTAAATCAGTTGTCTGTGTTGAAAAAGGAAATTGAACAGCAGGCAGCAAAGTCAGGAGAGAAAAGAAGTAAAATCGTTTTTACCAACAGCGAAGGCAGGGAAGTGCAAAGATATTTTCAAATGGAAAAAGAAGATGGCACCAGCACGTTTCTGCAAAATGAGATAGAAAGCACCTTGGAGGAATACGGTGACAGTTTAGAGGTGAATCAGAAGATTTCTGTTATGGTGCGTATGATAGAAAAGCTACTGGAGGGATAACGGAATGGAGAAGACAGAACAGGATACAGGCTCCTGTCTTTGGTTTCACCCCAAAGATCTGGAGGATGTAATTTATTTAGACAATGCGGCAACCACTTATCACAAGCCAGAGCAGGTTTATCGGGCAATGGAACAGGTAAGCCGCTGTCTGTCCGTAAATGCAGGCAGAGGCAGTTATGCACTGGCACAGACTGCATCAGAGGGCATAGAAGCACTGCGGCGGGAGCTTGCAGATTTCATACAGGCAGGAGAAGAAACAGAGGTGGTTTTTACCCCCTCTGCAACCCATGCCTTCAATCAAATCATAGGCGGTATGACATTTTGTTCACAGGACAGGGTGTATGTATCGCCTTTTGAGCATAATGCAGTGATGCGTACCCTTTATGAGAGACAGTTAAGTTGTGGATTTACCATAGAAGAACTGCCGTTGAATGTGGAAAAACTGGAAATTGATTTAGACAAATGTGAATATCTTTTTCATCAAAAACCGCCTACTCATGTATTTGTAACCCAAATCAGTAATGTGACGGGGTATCTTCTGCCTTTAGAGGAAATTCTTACTTTAGCAAAAAAGGCAAGCAGGGAAAAGGCATTGGTGGTGGTGGATGGGGCACAGGCACTGGGACTGATAGAAGTTGATTCTAGGAAGCTGCCTTTTGATGCTTATGTATTTGCAGGGCATAAGACCTTGTATGCACCCTTTGGAATTGCCGGTTTTTACAAAAGGCGTGGATTAAGGCTTGGGTGTTTTTTCACAGGAGGAACCGGAAGTGACTCTCTAAGCCTTGCCATGCCAAAGGGAAATTTGGAGCCGGGAAGTCCCAACATGATAGGGGTGGCAGGATTGTATGGGGCAGTGCAGTTTATCAAAGAAGCTAAGGTGTCCGCACTGTACGGACAGGAAAAAAAACTTACCATGCAGCTGATAAACGGGTTGAGAACCGTAAATGGAATACGGCTGTATCTGCCTGAAAATATGGAGAGGCATGTGGGAATCGTCTCCTTTTCGCTGGCGGGCTATGAGGCAGGGGAAGTGGGGATGCTGTTGGATGAAGAATATCACATTGCAGTCCGTACAGGATATCACTGTGTCCCATTGATACATAAATATCTGGGGGAGGCAAATAAGGGAGGAACGGTGCGGATGTCCGTAAGCTATTTTACTGCTCCGGAGGAAATTCAAAAGGCAGTGGCTGCGGTGCAGGAGATTGGGGAGGGATAAGGATGTTTACAGAGATCCGGATTAACAGAAGATACCGTTCCAATGAAAACAATATTCCAAAGGATTTTTATATTCCCTTGTTAGAGCATGCCCGCTTATACAAAAGGGCAGTGGGCTATTTTTCCACATCTGCTTTGGTTCAGTTGTCGGTGGGACTGGCTGCCATGGCAGAGCATGGGGGAAACATTCAAATTGTATGTTCTCCAAAGTTGAACAGAGAGGATATCGAGGCTATTCATTTGGGGTATAAGGTGCGGGAAAAAGCTTTTGTGGACGCCTTGGAGGTTTCCCTTCGAAAACCCTTGGATAAGTTTGAGGAGGAGAGGCTTAATATGGTAGCAACTTTAGTGGCAGAAGGTACCCTGACTTTTAAGCTGGCTTTTATGGAAACAAATACAGGCATAAATATCTTTCACGAAAAAATTGCAGTTGCTTATGATGAAGGAGGAAATAGAATATGTTTTTCCGGTTCCATGAATGATTCGGAAAACGGGTTGACAGATAATTTGGAATCCTTTGTGGTATTCTGTGATTGGAAGAGTGAAGACCAAAAGGCATATATTGAGGAAACAGAGCAGGATTTTGACAAGCTATGGAGAGATGACACGCAAAAGGTCAGGGTGCTGGACTTTCCCAAAGTGATTTTAGATAAACTGCTTTCTTATCAAAAAGGGCAGGTGAATTATCAGATAGACAAAGAGCAATATTGCAGTGAACTCAGTGATATCCTAAAGCCAGCCTTTATTCAGATGCCAGAAAAGGTAACACTTTTAGATTACCAAAGGCAGGCAATTCAGAAATGGTGTGAATCCGGTTATCGTGGAATTTATGATATGGCAACAGGGACAGGAAAAACCTATACTGCCTTGGGCAGTATTGAATATCTGGCAAAAAGTCTGGACAACAACATTGCAGTGATTATCGTATGCCCCTATGTACATCTGGTGGGACAGTGGCAGGAGGACTTGCTTGCATGGAATACACATCCCATCATTGCCCATAGTCAGGCAGAGGACAGGCAGTGGGAGAAAAAATTAACAGATAGTTTTAAACGGTTTCGCAGGCTAAAAAAGCCATTTGTCTGTGTCACCACCAAAGATACTTATATCAGCAGAAAAATACAGCAGGTTGTGGAGTATATTACAGATGAGATGAATGTTCTTCTGGTGGTGGACGAAGCCCATAATGCAGGAGCAGCAAAAATGTCAAATTTCCTGGAAAGCAGGATAAAATATCGTCTGGCTCTGTCAGCCACCATTGAGCGCTTTGGGGATCCCAGTGGAACAAAACACATCTATGACTATTTTGGCAAAAAGTGCATTGAGTATTCATTGGAGAAAGCCATTGATGAGGGAAAATCATTGTGCCCATATGAGTATCACGTTATTTATGCTCATTTAGCACCGGATGAGTTGGAACAGTATAATCAGATTACCAGGGAACTGCGACATTATCTGATTTATGAGGACGGAAAAAGAAAGCTTTCCAAGGCAGCACAGATAAAACTATTTCAGCGTAAACGGATCCTGGCGGGGGCAAGAGAAAAAATTTCACTGCTGGAAGAGGCCATGGAGCCTTATAAAAAAGAAAAATATATTTTAGTGTATTGCGGAGCATGCAATGTGTTCAACGAAGAAACACAGGTCTATGAAAAGCAGATACATCAAGTGACAGAAATGATTGAGCGAAAGCTCCATATGGATGTACACCCATTTACTGCTCAAGAGAGTGTCAGTGAGAGAATGGAAATCAAAGAATGTTTTGCCAAGGGGAGGTATCAAGTGCTGACTGCTATGAAATGCTTGGATGAGGGTGTGAATATACCAAATATTCAAACCGCATTTATTCTTTCCAGCAGCCAGAATCCCAAGGAGTTTGTCCAGCGAAGGGGAAGGCTTTTAAGAAAAGCCCAAGGAAAACAAAAGGCAGTGATTTATGATTTTGTCATTCTGCCCCGTCCCTTTGGTGCAATTCACTGTGGGGATTTTGAGAAAGACAAGAATATTCTCATTGGAGAAATGGCGAGAATACAGGAATTTGCCCAGGCGGCCATAAATCAGTCGGAGGGATTTATGGTAATTGATGAGATACAGCAGGCATATGGAGTATCCATTGATTTAGAGCAAGAGATAGAGTGCAGGAAGGAGGGAGAGTTTTATGGATGAATATCAAGTGGATGAAGGGCTGTTGGAGGAATTGTATCGGGTGATCCGCATGGAAGAGGGACAAAATTTAAAATCGGGAAAACGAAGTGATCAGGATATGAGAAAGATGATTCAGTCAGAAATTTCGAAAATCGTAGATAAGGAGGGCAACTAATGAAGTTTCGGAAAATTACCATCAGTAATTTTATGAGATACCGGGGGGAGAATACGTTGGAATTTTCCTGCGATCCCAAATACAATGTGACAGTGATTATGGGAGACAACACCTTTGGCAAAACCACATTGGCACAGGCTTTTCGCTGGGGGTTGTATGGGGAAATTATCGATACCAGATATGTGAAAAGTAAGGATGCTATTCTGCTGAACAAGGACGTATTGGCAGAATTGCCCATGGGTGGTGGGGAGAGTGTGTCCGTAGAGCTGGAGGTGGAAGAAAAGGAAGTGATTTATCGGTTTTGGCGGCAGGCAAGATATATGCGGGAAACCAATAAAATCAATGCCAGATTAGTGGATGAAAGTCTGAAGATGCGAAGAAAAGTAGGTCAGGAGTGCTGGGGAGATTGGATTGATAATGATAAGCCTACGGGAAAAGAAGAGAAGGGGTGTGTGGAGGATAACATTAAGATGATGTTTCCAAAGGAACTGTCCAACTATTTTTTCTTTGATGGTGAACGATGGAGTGATGAGAAAAAAACAAATAAAGAGATCAAAGATTCCATAGGCACTTTGATGGGAATTACTCCGCTGGTGAAAATGAAAGAACATTTGTGGGATGGCAATCGAAGGTCCGTAATTCGTGATTTGGAAGCCAGGATTACAGGAAGCAGTTCAAAATATACGGAATTGAGAAATAAAATTGCCAATCGGGAAAATGATATTGAAATTTGGAAGAATCAAATAACAGAAGCCGAGAAAAGTGCAGAGGATTATCGAAGAAAAGTTCAGGAAAAAAAAGAGTGGCTGAACTCACATAAAAAAGTAGGAGAGTATCAAAAAGACTGCGAAAATTATGAGAACAGTATAAAACGCCAAAACAAACTGATGGAAGATTATTATGGAGAGATTGTGAAAAGCTTCAGCAGAAATGGTTATAAATATTTTGCGGCACCGCTATTGGAACAGATTGTGGATTTATTAAAGGGGGTTTCGCTGGAGGGAAAAGATATTCCTGATGTAAGTGCCTCCACCTTAGATTATCTCATAAAGCATGGGACTTGCCTATGTGGATGTGAAATCGGAAAAAAAGAACAGGCATATATGGATGAATTGAAAAAAATGATTTATCCCAATGTGATAGGCAGCTATGTGGGACAATATCAGACAAAGCTGGAAGAATGGAAAACAGATACCAGAGATTTTGTGGAGAATCTGAAAGAGAAGGCAGACAAACTGGAGGGTGCAAAATTACAGATAGAGGAGGATACTTACGAGAAAGAACGGTTAGAAAAGTTTATTGATGGAAGGTTAAATTTTGCCGCAGAGCGAAGGAAAATGGAGGCAAATGAAGAAAATGAGAGGCGTGCTTTGGAAACCATTCGAAAATGTGAGCTGAACATCAAGGAAACAGAAGAACAAATCAGAGGACTTCAGGCAGAACTTGGCAAGGAGACAGCAAATACAGAGAAAAATAAAAAGATACAAAAAATGATAGCATATGCAAGAGCTCTGCATGATAAAACTCTAAAAAGATTAAACAAGCAGCAGGAACCCTTGATAGATGAATTAAACGCCATTATTCGCCAAAGGTTTGAGACCATGTTTCGTGAGAAGGAGAAATATGCCCAGATGGGTGAAGATTATAAACTTCATTTATACTATTGCAATATGGGAGAGGAGGATCAGGAACCGGTGGAAGAATTGGCACTTTCCGAAGGGGAGATTATAGCCAGAAATTTTGTGTTTATTGTGAGTATTTTGGAGTTGGCACAGGTGAAAAAGCAGGAAGATGCAGACAGCGGTGTCTTAAATCTGCCTCTGCTGCTGGATGGTCCGTTTTCAAAGCTGGGGGATGTGAATACAGGTATGATTGCCCAAGTGCTCCCCAAGGTTGCAGAGCAGGTAATTGTGTTTACTTTGGATAAGGACTGGGAGGCATCCGAATTGGAAAAATATACGCTGCCGGAGTATCGTTACAGGGTCAAAAAAGAACCGGATGCCAATAGTGCCGCACTGGAGAAAGGATAGTGTATGGAAAGATTTGAGTATTTTAATAAAGACGTAAAATTCACTGGAAAACATAGTATGTACATAGATGAATTATGGAAACAGAATGAAATTCAAAAATCCCGCATCAGAACATTGTATGAGCTTTATGGACTTGCAGCCATTATAGGTTTGAGAATCAAAGCACCTCGTCCCGCAGACAATTCAGAGGGCAGCAGGAATCTGCAGACGGCACAGTTAATACAATATAAGCCTGTCTTAAAGACCATTATGACCACCGTACTCTTGTTGGATGAGAGCAGCAATTTATCAAGGGAAGAACGTATTGACAGGGCTTTTCGGGAACCGGCTGGCAAGGAAGAGTTTGAGCAGAATGTGGAGTTGTTTCAATCATATGTGCGGGGCGGGATTGAGTATTTGTATGATGCATTGGTGGAGCGTCCGGCAGGGAATATGGAAGATGAATATACAGATGCCAGAGTGGCAAACCTGATGGCTTTGCTGGAGGATAAGTTGCTGCCGGAAGTCTAATTCTGTCGAAAATAGTCGAAAATTGTATTAAAATGTCGAACAATATTAAAAATAAACAGAAAATAATTTCGAATTACAAAAAATCTTGTGCAATTCTGCGATTGTCAACCAGCCAATTTGTGGTAATATACAATACGTACAGTCGAGAGGCTGTATGCGGGAAAGGATAGAAAAAAAGGAGGCATTCATATGAAAAAAACGATGACAAAACTTATATTTACTATGGCAGCATTGCTGTGCTTTACTTTATGCGGTACATCAAACGCATGTGTTGCTCAGGCAGCAACATCAACCAAGACCATTTATTTTCAGGATGGAACACCAGAGAAGTGGATTTCCAATGACGCTGCAATTATTGAGTTAGTTGACAATACCAATGGTCACGACAGCTACATCATGACTAAAGTAAGCGATACAGAGTGGCGTGTAACAGTTCCTGCTACAGCAACGAATATTACTTTCAACCGCTGGAATAGTGATCACACTACTTTATGGAATTCATGGAGTACAGGTCCCCAAGATGGTAAAAATACCTATGTGGCTGTAAGTTCATCCTATGGTTATTGGGAATAAGCTGCACAGCAGAGTACATTCAAATCAGAACTAAATTAGAACAAGCTGTTTTATACTATCCTTTCCCATAAAAATAGCGATGTAATGTATCGTAAGAACTTGGAAGGAAGTTTGAAATGATTCTCAAAAAAAACAAAAAAGTATCAAGAACAATAATGGCATGTATGATGTGTGCGGCTGTAACGTTACCCAGTTTAAGTGTTTGTGCAAAACCATTAAGCAGATCATACTCAGGATCCTTTAGCAAAGCATGGGAGAGATATGCTTCTGAGGATTCAGGAAAAGCAGGTTTAACCTATGGTTTTAATACTTTCGCATTCAATGAAGACTATGCATGGGCAAAGCACAATACCCAATCACATTATGCTGCTTTAAAAAATGGCAGTGGCTGGCATACCGGCAGTGGAAAAAAGGCAGGTTCCACATCAAAAATTGAAGTAATACATAAGGGAACTTCAATATCTTATTATTGCTATTATTAATATTTGGGGAATCAAGTGTTCAGAAACACTTGATTCCTCAATGATAATTTGAGAGATTGATTGAATGGAAGGGTGAAAGAAAAAAGAAGGAAGGATAAAATGCAAACACACATCTTTTCCCCTTTGTGTTTGCACCTCAAATGAAAATGCAAGCGTGTTCACTTGAGGCTTGGTGCAAATTATGAAAAAAGTAAAATACATTGCAAGTATCCTATTTATAATGGTAATTCAAATTTTGATTGGCGACATGTATGTGTGGAATATAGATAGTTTTGAGACAGAGTATATTTCTACCAGCATGTATCTGCCGGCGGGGGTTTCGCAGAATACCATGATTTCTGATATCGAAGAATGTGCAAAAAAATATAACGTTCTGGTCTTTGCTGTAAGCCGCAATATGGAAAGCTTATATTCGGAAACAGTGTCCGTCTATTGTATGGACGGAGCAGAAGAAATTTTATCTGAAAAGTCCTCCATATCTCAAGGAAATTATCGCAGTATATTTCTTGGTGATGTGGCAGTGAAAATGGAATCCTTGGAACATATACCGGATGTAAACAAAATGGATACCTATTACTTCATCGGTTCTATGGAACAGGCAAGGAAATTTAAAAGTGAACTGATTGATATTTATAGTGGAAATATGCCAAAAGAGGGATATGTGTACTTTCATGCGGTAAGAACCATTGCCTGCGGATGGGGAGTAGGGATTGGTTTCTTTTTGTTATTGACTTTATTTGAAACTGTATTATTAAAAAAGGAGATTGTGGTGCGTTTTATTTATGGGCAAAGTTTAGCCCATATGATTTTAAAACAAATTGCAGCGGATTGGATCTTTTATATAGGTTCCTTTGTGGCAGGTAATGCAATTTTGAAAAAAGTGTTTGCGGTTTCTGTGGATTACTGCATGGCTTTTTCCATATTGTGCATTACAATTTTTTGTATTTTCAACAGTTTGCTTTACCTACGATTATTTTTTATTGACTACAAAAGTTCCTTGAGCAGAGGAAAGGGAAATCAACGAGTTTTAAAGATTAGTTATATGTACAAGATAATTACAGTGGTAATTGTGGTATGTGTCATGTCTGTGTGTATAGAAATGATTGTGTCAGGAGTACAATATCAGCATCAGAAACCATTTTTTGCAAAGCATAACCGTTGGGAATATGTTTCCATTTCTTCCGGTGATGGTGATATAGATACCACAAACCAGCTTATGCTTTCTTTTCTAAAAGAAAAAAGTGATGGGGGAGAAGCCTTTTTAAATATCTATCTTGATGATGGAATGTTTAGCCAAAAACCCTGTCTTTTGTTTAATCAAGGTGCAAAAGACTATTTAACCGAAAATATCAAAGATATTCAGGAGTATTGTTTGGAAGACAAAATTTATTTTATCGTTCCGGAATCCAATCATGAAACATACACATCCGACCTTGCATTTATGGCAGAAATGTATATTGGGGAAAATATAGATTATGAAGTGATAACATATCACAGCAAAGTTTCCCTGATTGGCATTGTGAATAAGGGCAATATGGAAAGCAAATTATTTGATATGCCCCTGATAATTCTTAATATGCGAAATGATACGGATTATTATAATCCCATTTATATTGCACAGGCTTGTATGTTTGACATGGATGTTCGGGAATGGGAAACATATATCAGTGACAATCATATTTATGAAAATACGACTTTTACCACAAACGTATATGATAATTATATTTATTCTTTAAAAAATTATCAGCGGCTTCTGATTCTGGGAAGCGTTATTTTTATAATTCTTGTGCTTATGGAATTTATTATTATAAAAACAATTTTGCAATATGAATGTATGGTCAATGCCATGGAACTGACCATAAAAACTGTTTTGGGGTATTCCATTACGGAAAAATATAGAAAGATGTTTTTGTCTACATTAGTTTCCCTGGCAATAAGTTCACTTATCAGTGTAGCTATTATGTCTCTTTTTGGAACAACAGCAAGCTTATACATAATCTTAGGCTGCCTGCTGCTGGCAGGTATGGAAGTAGCTGTGATGGTGCATTATATTGGAATCATTGAAAAAGCCAATATACAAAAGGTTTTAAAAGGCTGCATGATTTAAAAGAATCACATGAACTTGAAAAAATGAGTGAAAGGAAAAGGATAAAATTCTTATGATAGAAATTACAAATCTAAAAAAGTCCTTTGGAGATAGAGTACTTTTTGAAGATCTGAATTTAAAAATAGATACTGGTGAATTTATTGTGTTTTCCGGGGTAAGCGGGTGTGGAAAGACAACATTGCTGAGTATGATAGGTTCTCTGGAAAGTTTTGATTCCGGGAAAATCATTGTGGATGGTATTGATATCCGCAATCGAAGAAATCAGCAAAAGTATCTTAGCAATAAGGTGGGATTTTTGTTCCAGAATTTTGCACTGATAGAAGAAAAAACGGTGAAAGAAAATCTTGCAGTCATCAAGAAAAACAATCGCTCGGATGTTGATATGGGTACTGCATTAAAGAGAGTTGGTCTGGCGGGGGCAGAGGAGAAGAAAGTTTATACACTTTCCGGCGGAGAGCAGCAACGGGTTGCCATTGCAAGACTGATGATCAAAAAATGTGACTTGATTCTGTGTGATGAACCTACCGGTTCCTTGGATCGTGCCAATGGGGAGAGAATTATGTCTATCTTGCAGCAAATGAATAGGGAAGGCAAGACGGTTATCCTGGTAACACATGATGAATTGTATAAAAGGAGTGGAGGTAGAATCATTGAATTATAGAAAAATCAGTAGAACAAAAAAGATAATTTGTACTTTGGTAATTCTGTTGGTGTGTTATAATCTGTTCTGGCTTGGCTGGAGATATTTTAAATATACTTCTTATACCGAAAAATTAGAGGTTTTTATAGAACATTTGAGTTATGTTTATACCGATGAAGAGGGGTATTTATATAATGTAAAACTGCCGGATTATCTGACTTATACAGGAAATCTGTGTGTTTCTGTTCCGGGAGGGGAAAGTGCATTGCTTATCTGGCCAAAGGTAAGCGGGGGATATGAATATGGCGTACAATTAGATTTGAACGGTGAGTTATACAGCATTATGCTTCAAGATGATTTTATGGCCAGGGATTCCCAGTTTGATGATATTATAAATGCACATTCAGAGGTGATTCAAGAGCTTTATGGCAGAGCAGAAAATATGTGGCAGTTACAGGGAAAATAAATGAGATGAATCATTAGAAGTTTTTTGCTCTTAAGAGTTGTCATTTGACAACTCTTATTTTTGGTGTAAAATATGTTAGGGAACTAACAAAATTTGCTTTTGCAAATAGAGAGAGGGATGCAGATGGAAGAAAAGCATATAGGAAAAGCTATTGTTACACTGTCTCACCAGATAAATCCAAAAATGCAGGTTATGAATGATGATTACAAAATCACAGGCACCCAGAGCAGAATACACCATTATATAGCCGTAGAGTCGGAGAAACGTCAAGTGTTTCAAAAGGATGTGGAGGAGGAATTTAATATACGCCGTTCCACTGCCACAGAGATTCTAAAGCTGTTGGAAAAGAAACAGTTGATTCTGAAAGAAAGTGTGGAAAGCGACGGCAGACTGAAGAAACTTACCTTGACCGAAAAAGCACAGGAGTTTCAGAATCATATGTGCAACAAAATTGAACAGATGGAGCAGGAATTATCTGACGGGCTGACAAAAGAGGAACAGGTGCAGTTATTACATTTACTGGAAAAACTTCAAGATGAAAAAACCATGTAACTGTTTAAATACAGGAGAGGAATATACCGAGCGGTATATAATATTTATATAGGAAAGATAGGAGTGAAACAGATGTTAAAAACCTTAGGAGCCCAAGTGAAAGAGTTTAAAAAATCTTCCATATTGACCCCGGTGTATATGCTGTTAGAGGTTTTGATGGAAACCGTTATTCCATTGATGATGGCATCGATTATTGACAATGGAATACAAGTAGAAGGAGGAAATATCCATCATATCTGTGTGATGGGAATCCTTATGACAGCAGCAGCAGCGGTGGGGTTATTTGCCGGCATTATGGGAGGAAAATACGGTGCCAATGCCTCGGCAGGTCTGGCAAGAAATTTAAGAAAGGCAATGTATGAAAATATACAAAGATTTTCCTTCTCCAATATTGATAAGTACAGTACCGCTGGTCTGATTACCAGACTGACTACGGATGTTACCAATGTACAGAATGCGTATCAAATGATTCTCCGTATGTGTACCAGAGCACCGTCAAGTTTAATCTGTGCCATGATCATGGCATTTGTGATTAATGCTAAACTGGCAACCATTTATCTGATTGCGGTGCTTGTTTTAGGTACCATTTTAATGTTGATTATTCGCGGTGCCACCAAATACTTTAGTGTGGGCTTCAAGCGATATGACGGCTTAAATGCCAGTGTGCAGGAAAATGTTTCTGCTATCCGGGTAGTAAAGGCATATGTAAGAGAAGATTTTGAAAATGAGAAATTTAAGAAGGAAAGCAGTGGTGTGGCAGGCATTTTCTCCAAGGCTGAAGCAGTCCTTGCTTTTAATGCACCGGCCATGCAGTTTACGGTATATGCCTGTATCTTGGGAATCAGCTGGCTGGGGGCAAATATGATTGTGGGCAGTGAACTGACCACAGGAGAACTGATGAGCTTATTGACCTATTGCATGAACATTTTAATGAGTCTCATGATGTTATCCATGGTTTTTGTTATGGTAAGTATGAGTATTGCCAGTGGACAGCGTATTGCTGAGGTCATCAATGAAACCAGTGATTTACAGAATCCCACCGAGCCTGTTTATCAAGTCCCCAACGGCAGCATTGAATTTCAGAATGTGAATTTCAACTATGCCGACAGCAGCGGTGAATCAGTGCTGAAGGACATTAACCTATCCATCAAAGCAGGGGAAACCATTGGTATCATAGGCGGAACCGGAAGTGCTAAGACCAGTCTTGTGAATTTAATCAGCAGACTTTATGATGTTCAAAAGGGCACTGTCTATGTGGGTGGAATTGATGTGAAACAATATGACATGGAAGCTCTTCGTAATCAGGTAGCAGTGGTGCTGCAGAAAAATACCTTATTCAGCGGAACGATTTTGGAAAACCTACGCTGGGGCAGCAAGGAAGCCAGTGAGGAAGAATGCCGACACGCATGTCAGCTTGCCTGTGCTGACGAATTTATCGAGAGAATGCCAAAGAAATACAATACTTATATTGAGCAGGGAGGAAGCAATGTATCCGGCGGTCAGAGACAGCGGCTTTGTATTGCCAGAGCACTTTTAAAAAAGCCTAAGATTTTGATTTTGGATGATTCCACCAGTGCGGTTGATATGGCAACCGATGCAAGGATCCGCAAGGCTTTTGCCGAAGAGATACCAGATACCACAAAATTAATTATTGCGCAGCGTATCTCATCTGTGATGAATGCAGATCGTATTCTTGTGATGCATGAGGGAAAAATTGCAGGCTTCGGAACCCATGAGGAACTTTTGGCAGACAATGAAATCTATGGTGAAGTCTACGAATCCCAAATGGGAGGAAGTGGTGACTTTGATGAAGGAAAGGGGGAAGCATAATGAAAAAACAGGAAAAAGCAATGGATACCACCCCAGGAAAGATGAAAAAAAATAAAAATACCGGAAAAATCTTTCGGCGTCTGATGGCATATGTGTTAAAAACCTACAAATTTCATCTGCTGTTGGTGGCAGTATGTATCCTCGTCAGTGTACTTGCAAATGTGCAGGGAACCATGTTTATGCAGACCTTAATTGATGAGTTTATTCTGCCCCTGCTGCAGGCAGACACCCCGGATTTCACAGAACTGAAAGCAGAAATTTTTAGGGTGGCATGCTTTTATGGGGTGGGAATCCTGGCAGCCTATGCCTATAATCGTATTATGGTAAATGTGACACAAGGAACATTAAAGAATCTCCGTAATTCCATGTTTACCAAGATGGAGAGCCTTCCCATCAAATATTTTGACACCAATGCCCACGGAGATATCATGTCCATGTATACCAATGATATTGATACATTGCGTCAGATGATTAGCCAGAGTATGCCTCAGGTTTTTTACAGCGGCATCACCATTGTCAGTGTATTGGTATGTATGATCACACTGAATATTCCTCTTACTCTGCTTACTTTGGCAATGACAGGAATTATGCTGACATGTACCGGAAAGATTGCCGGACAAAGCGGAAAGTACTTCGCAGAACAACAGAGGGCTATCGGAGCAGTAAACGGTTATATTGAAGAAATGATGGAGGGACAGAAGGTTGTAAAAGTATTCTGCCATGAAGAGGAAAGCATGGAGCAATTCAATGAATTAAACGACAAGCTCTTTCATAGTGCAGACAATGCCAATAAATTTGCCAATATTTTGGCACCTGTCAATGCACAGTTGGGAAATATCAGTTATGTGCTGTGTGCTATTTTGGGTGGTATTATGGCAATCAATGGTTTTGCCGGTCTGACATTGGGAGCCCTGGCATCCTTCTTAACCTTTAACAAGAGCTTTAACATGCCCATCAATCAGGTAAGCCAGCAATTAAATGCTATTGTGATGGCAATGGCAGGTGCAGAGCGCATATTTGCACTGCTGGATGAAACACCGGAGGTGGATCAGGGTTATGTCACCTTAGTGAATGCCAGACGTGAGGGGGATAAGCTGGTACCCTGCAAAGAGCGTACTGGAATCTGGGCCTGGGAACACAATCATACCAACGGAGATCCCACCACCTATGTGGAACTGACTGGAGATGTGGTTTTTGATGATGTGGACTTTGGCTATCAGGATGACAAGATTGTATTGCATAATGTGGATCTGTATGCCACACCGGGACAAAAGATTGCCTTTGTGGGATCTACCGGTGCAGGAAAAACCACCATTACCAATCTGATTAACCGCTTTTATGATATTCAGGACGGAAAAATCCGTTATGACGGCATTAACATCAATAAAATTAAAAAAGCTGACTTGAGAAGATCCCTGGGTATTGTTCTTCAAGACACCCATTTGTTTACCATGAGTGTAAAGGACAACATACGTTACGGAAAGCTGGATGCAACGGACGAAGAAGTGATTGCAGCGGCAAAACTTGCCAACGCAGACGGATTTATCCGCAGACTGCCGGAGGGTTATGACACTGTTTTAACCGGTGACGGAGCCAATCTAAGTCAGGGGCAGAGACAGCTTTTGGCAATTGCCAGAGCCGCCATTGCGGATCCGCCGGTGCTGATTCTGGATGAGGCAACCAGTTCCATTGATACCAGAACCGAAAAGCTGGTGCAGGATGGTATGGATAAACTGATGAAAGGCAGAACAACCTTTGTGATTGCACACAGGCTTTCCACCATAAGAAACAGTGACTGTATCATGGTATTGGAACAGGGAAGAATCATCGAGCGAGGCAGTCATGACCAGTTGATGGCACAAAAAGGAAAGTATTATCAGCTTTCTGCGGGAAAATAGATTTGTATTGAAAAGTATACGGAGAGTTTTTTATGAAGTTTTATTTTGCACCAATGGAGGGCATTACCATTCACACCTATCGGAATCTGTGTAATGAGATGTTCCCCTATATAGATAAATTTTTTAGCCCCTTTTTAGTGACAAAAACAAAAACCATACTAAATGCCAAGGAACTGAGGGATATTTCACCGGAGAATAATCAGGGATTAGCCTTAGTTCCGCAGGTACTCACCAACCATGCCAAAGACTTTATTCAAATGATACAAGTGCTGGAAAAACTGGGATATCAGGAAGTGAATCTGAATCTGGGCTGCCCCTCCGGTACAGTGGTGTCCAAAGGGCGAGGGGCAGGTTTTCTGGCAAAGCCACAGGAATTGGATGAGTTTCTCCAAGAGGTATTTGATTACTTGGCAGGGAGAGATACCAAGCTATCCGTAAAAACAAGGATCGGCAGGGATGTGCCGGAGGAATTTGCCCATCTGCTGGAAATCTATAATAAATATCCCATTGCAGAGCTGATAATCCATCCCAGAACCCAGAAAGATTACTATAAAAATCAACCAAACCTGCAGATATTTGAAGAAGCTTTGGCAAACAGTACCAATCCAGTCTGCTATAATGGGAATCTGTTTACGGTGAAAGATTATGAAAGGATTACCGAAAAATTCCCCCAGCTTTCCGCTGTAATGCTTGGCAGGGGACTGGTATGCAATCCTGCACTGGCAGCAGAAATCCAAGGCAGGGACAAACTTACCAAAGAGAATTTCAGAGAGTTTCATGACAGAATCTATCATGAGTATCAGGAAATCTTTTGTGGCGAGAAAAATATACTGTTTCGAATGAAAGAATTGTGGTGCTATATGATATTTGCATTCTCTGATTGCGAGAAACAGAGGAAAAAGATTATGAAATCCAGGACTTTGTTGGAATACCAGGCAGCAGTCAATGAAGTTTTTCGAGAATGTGGTATAGACACCAGAAGAGGCTTTCCGACAGGTTAGATATTTGTAAAGATTCTGGTAACTGTTCAGTAGGTCTGTGCATTTACTGCACAGACCGTAAGAAAAAGTGG
>CAMWHJ010000026.1 GCA_947174015.1 uncultured Lachnospiraceae bacterium
ATCCACTTTTTCTTACGGTCTGTGCAATAAATGCACAGACCTACTGAACAGTTACTTTTACTCTTTCTGAAATTAGCAGTTTTACAATATATATAAGAAATATAAGTGTAAAATAACAGTTTTAAGTAAGAACATTGAAATGTTTCACGTGAAACATTAATTGTAAGTAGTTGTAACATGGACATCGTAATCGCAACCTAGACACAAAACTATTGAATGAAAAATGATATATGATATGATGATTAAAATTAATAAATAAAAAAAGAATGGGGTGAAAAAGAGTTTGAAATGGATTAAAACAAGAAATGAGAATCTAAAGGAAAACTATGTGGAAATACATTATAAAAAAAACGATCAGGAAATAGAAAATTTAATATCCTATTTGGAGGCAGATAAAATCCTATTTGGAAAGAAAAATGAACAAATTCAAAAGTTAAGAGTGGAAGATATCTTTTACTGTGAGATAGTAGATAGAAAGTGCTTTGCATATATGGAGAAAGAAGTATATATGTTGGAAATGGGATTGCAAAAATTTTTACAACAATATGAAACAAGTGGTTTTGTTCGAATTGGAAAGTCCTTAGTAGTAAATGTGTGCAAAATTGAAAGTTTAAAGGCGGATCTAAATATGAGGGTAAAAGTTTATTTAGAAAATGGAGAAATAGTAGTAGTGAATCGAAACTATCGACATAGTTTTTATAATAAATTAAAAAAAATGAAAGAGGAGGTAGAAAGCAATGCCGCTTATTCATAAGAAGAATTTTGTACCAACTATTTGCATTGTGTATACATTTTTATCCATGGGAAAATTGGTGATAGAAAAGGCAGCAAATTATACGGATCCTTATTATACTGAAAACTTACTAACCATGCTGGTTATTACAATTTTGGCAACTTTTGTTTTGAGTCTGCATTATTTTATACAAAATGTGCCGATAATATTTGTTGTACTGGGACAATATGGAATTTTATTGGCAATTATTATGGGAAGCATTTGGATAGAAAGTTATTTCATAAATATAAACTCTTCGGCTTATCGGGATATGTTTTATTCATTTACAATTCCGTATATAATAGCCGCAGCAGTTTATTATGTATTATTTTTTATTCAAGTAAAAAAGACAAATGAAATGATAAATGAAATTAAAAGTAGGAGGTAGGTAGATATGGAAAGACCCACAAAAGGAATAAACTATATGGAATTAGCACTTTTAGCCTTTGGAGGACTTGGAATAGAAGCATTGTATGCATTTATGCTGGAACCTTTTATTTATGGCAGTGACATGAATGAATGGAATACCATACAAATAATAATTCATTGGTGCATTACATGTATTACATGGATTCTGGTTGCAGGATATATTATAAAAAAGTCAGCACAAAAGTATGGTTTTTTTGTGTTTGATAAGACTGGAAAAATTTCAAAATATCAGTGGATGATGACAGTGATTTGTGTTGTGTGGGTACTTTTATTTAATTGGCACAATTGGGGCGGAATTAAGTGTATCTTGGAATTAAAAAAACTAGGAATTTTGAAATTTATATTCCAATATATTTATTATATGGTTGAAACAGCAATGTTTACATTAATTATTATTTTTGGTCAAAAAGCTTGTGAAGTATGGTTTAAAAATAAAAATATTCCCTATGGTAGTATAGCAGTTGCTTTTACGTGGGGAATAGCACACTGGTTTACAAAAGATTCGTTATATGTTGGAATTACTACGGCTCTTTGCGGAGCATGTTTTGGTGTCGTATATCTTTTAATGAATCGTAATATAAAATGGACATATATTATTTTATGTATTATGTTTTGTCTTTAGGCAGCAAGAGCAAATAAATTTTGCCAAAATATAATTTTTCGGCAAATACACAATTTTAGATATGCAAATGTTACAAATTGATTTTGTTGGAGCAAAATGACAATAATGAGTAAACATCTATTTAAAACCATTTAATAATTATATGTTTTGTGCCATGCTTGCAAAAATATATAATGACTCTTACGGACGCATAATTGTACGAAAATGTAAATGTGATATAGCCAACAATACTTTGCAACAAGTGCAAAATTGCCTACGGCAATGGTTCTTTGCCTGTTATATCCACTTTTTCTTACGGTTTGTGCAGTAAATGCACAGACCTACGGAACAGTTACCAATATTTTACAATAAGCACTGGCATAATAACTTGAAAAAAAGTATAAAACTTATATAATATAATAGAGTAGTATAATTATATTAGAGGAGAAAAATATGATGTACAATAATAACGATGCAAAGAAGGATATCTTCATCAATGAGAGAATACGTTGGGTAGGAGAAAATATGCGTTATATAAAGAATTATCATACAGCAAATTTTATGAATGGGACACCATATGGAAATTTGTCTGAAGAGCAGGAAGATTTTTTGTATAAGCAGATGAAAGAAAAGAGCATAAGCAAGGAAGCCTTAAAAATAATAATGTGTATAAGTTTTGTGGCGGCAATTATCTTTGGGTTTACATATGTAGAAAAAGGAATTGTAATACAGATATGGAAAACAATTCAATTATGTGCAGTATTTATTTTTATTCCTGCCTTAATGTATGAATCAGTAAGTGAAAATCAGGCCATGAGAACAGCACTTCATAGAAAATCTTATCTTGTATATAGTCACCAGATTATGGATAAATCATGCTATTGTAATATTGTTGGTCCTGGTAGAAGGGGTGTGAAAATAGGTGTCAAAACGGGGTGGCTTCTTAAAATCAATAATGTAAATGTGAAAGTAAATGATGTATTATATACATATGTTTCTAGTGGTGATGAAATTTTGGTGGTGATTTTAAGAGAAAATAATAAAAATTATTTGGCATTGATTCCCTATCTGTCATCACAACAATTAGAACAATTAGCAGAGGAATTAAATGATAAAAGGAAGTATTTTTGATTTTTTCACTGTAACTGCAAAGATATATAGAACAGTTACAGTGTTTTTTTATTTTTACATTAACACAAAAAATAATAATTTATCATGCAAAATATGAAAAGTCACATTGCTAATCAAAAATATATATTGTATAATATTTTTAGCGTATACATAGAAAAAAAGAAAGGCGATGCAAATGGGACGAATAATTGCAGTAGCAAATCAAAAAGGCGGTGTGGGAAAAACTACAACAGCCATTAATTTATCAGCAGCTTTAGCTGAGCTGGAACAAAAAGTACTTGTGATTGATATTGATCCCCAAGGAAATACCACCAGTGGATTTGGATTAGATAAAAATCAATTAGAAAAAACCGTATATGAAATGATGTTGGGAGAATATCAAATTGAAGAATGCATTGAGAAAGAAATATTAGAAAATTTATCAATACTTCCTTCTAATGTGGAATTGGCAGCAGCAGAGATAGAATTGATTGGAATAGAAGAAAAAGAGTACATTTTAAAAAAAGAAGTGGCAAGAGTTAGAGAAGAGTATGATTTTGTCATTATAGACTGTCCACCTTCTTTGAACATGCTCACTGTCAATGCAATGACAACAGCAGATACGGTATTGGTTCCTATTCAATGCGAATATTATGCATTGGAGGGATTGAGCCAACTGCTCCATACCATTGACCTGGTGAAAGAACGTCTGAATCCGGAACTTGAGATGGAAGGGGTAGTATTTACCATGTATGATGCCAGAACAAATCTATCCTTGCAGGTGGTAGAAAATGTAAAGAATAACTTGAATCAGACAATTTACAAAACCATTATTCCAAGAAATGTGCGTTTAGCAGAAGCACCAAGTCATGGGATGCCTATCAACAAATATGATTCCAAGTCTGCCGGAGCAGAGAGTTACCAGTTGTTGGCGGAAGAAGTAATACATAGAGGGAAAGTAACTATTCAGTAGGTCTGTGCATTTACTGCACAGACCATAAGAAAAAGTGAATATAACAGGCAAAGAAGATTAGAACAGAGCCAAAAAGATATGGCAAATATGCAGTTTAATTTCACAAAACAGAACAAATGTTCTATATTAATAAAGGAAGGCTTGGTACAAAACAAATGGCAGTAAAAAAAGGAGGTTTGGGGAAAGGATTGGATTCCCTGATTCCGGGCGGAAAGGCAGAAACAGCAAAAAATAAGCAAGAGGGCAAAGAAGTAGTTAAAGAAGTCATTAAAGAGGTAGTTAAAAGTGAGATGTTGGTGAAAATCAATAAGGTAGAGCCTAATAAGGCACAACCCAGAATGGATTTTAACGAGGATGCCCTGATTGAATTAGCTGATTCCATCAAACAATATGGAATTATTCAGCCTTTAATTGTACAGGAGAGAAAAGACTATTACGAAATTGTAGCCGGAGAGCGAAGATGGAGAGCGGCAAAGATGGCGGGGTTAAAAGAAATTCCTGTGATTGTAAAGGAATATACAGAACAGGAAATGGCAGAAATAGCCTTGATTGAGAACCTGCAGCGTGAAGATCTGAACCCCATTGAAGAGGCACTTGCTTACAAGAGGCTACTGGAAGAATTTCATCTAAAACAGGATGAGGTGGCAGAGAGAGTATCTAAAAGCCGTACTGCGGTGACGAATGCCATGCGTTTGCTGAAACTGTCAGAAAAGGTGCAGCAGATGTTGATTGATGATATGATAAGCAGTGGTCATGCAAGAGCATTGCTTGCCATAGAAGATGAAGAGATGCAATATACCATTGCAGCGAAAATTTTTGATGAAAAACTCAGCGTAAGAGAAACAGAAAAACTGGTAAAAAGTCTGAGTGAGCCAAAGAAAGAAAAAAAGAGAGAAGTTTTAGATAATCAGGCTATCTATGAGGACTTGGAAGAAAAGATAAAGTTAATTTTAGGTACGAAGGTAGTGATCAATCGAAAGAGCAATACTAAAGGGAAAATAGAAATCGACTACTATTCCGTAGATGAATTAGATAGAATAATGGATTTGTTACGACAAATCAGAACATAGAAAGGAAGAAAAAATGGATATCAATTATTTGGAAAGCTTGCTGGAGGATTATATTCTGGTGATAGCAGCCGTTGTGCTTGCGGTGATAGTAATACTGTTTATCTTGAATATTGTGACGTTAGTAAAGCTTGGAAATTTAAAGAAAAAATATCGTTCCTTTATGGAGGGAAAGGACGCTGCATCTCTGGAGAATACCATTCTGCATCGTTTTCAGGAAGTAGATGAGTTAAAGTTAAAGCAGGAATTGCAGGAGACAGATCTGGAAGGCTTAAAGGAGAACATGTTAAAGACATATCAAAAATTTGGATTGGTAAAATATGATGCCTTTCATGAAATGGGAGGAAGGTTAAGTTTTTCTTTGACTATGTTGGATAAAAAGAATAATGGTTTCCTGTTGACCACGGTTCATAACACCGAAGGAAGCTATACATATGTGAAAGAGATTCTTGATGGAAAATCTCAAATTGATTTATCAGAAGAGGAAGAAAAATCGTTATCCAAGGCAGTAAGTAAAAATTAGCCCGATAGTATGTAACATAAAAGGGCAATAAAAGCTGGACGAAAAGAAAAGCAATAACCAAAGATGATTTTGCATGTTTTATTGTACATAATTATACAGATATATGGGGTTGGGCGGGAATGAAAAGAAAGAAAGTGAAAGATTTAGAAGGTGGAGAGCGATTGGCAAAGCCTGTACTTTTGGATATGAACACAGTGCTTATTTATGAAAATACGATTTTAAAAAAAGAGTATATAGAAAAACTGTTGGAATTACAAATTGAACAGGTATATATTACGGAGGAAAGCCAACAGGAGACAGCAGATTTAGAAGAACAGGTTAGGCAGGAATACAGTCATAAGGTGAAAAATCTGCTGGAACATCACATTCATAACAACAGTGAAAATATTGGAGAATTAAGTAGCGTAGCCAAAAATATTTTTGATGAGGTAATGCAGCAAAAAGAAGTAATGGATTGTGTTATAGAGATTCATGAACACAGTGCAGATATTTACGAACATTCGATATCTACCTGTGTACTTTCGGTGCTTACAGCATTAAAGCTTGGCATTAATGCAAAAGAGGCAAAGGAAATAGCGGTGGGAAGTCTGCTGCATGACATTGGTATTCGTTATATTGATGTGGATTATGTGGAAAAAGAATTGTCAGAGTTAAGTGATTACGAAGCGGCAGAATTTAGAAAACATCCAATTTATGGTTACTCTGCGGTAGAGAAGGAAAATTGGATGTCTCAGACAGCAAAGTCCATTGTTTTGTCTCATCATGAATGTATTGATGGAAGTGGTTTTCCTATTCATGACAGAACTAATCAGGAAATATGTCAGATTGTAACGGTTTGTGATACCTTTGACTGTATGATAAGTGGTATTGGATATAAACCGCGAAAGGTACATGAAGCAATTGAGTATGTGAGATATTACAGAGACATTAAGTTTAATAAAAGGGTATGTGATACCTTTCTGAACTTTATATTCTTGTATCCCAATGGAACCAGAATTATCTTAAATACGGGAGAGGAAGCAGTTGTGGTGGGGCAGAATAAACAACAAAAAGAAAGACCAAAGATTCGCCTGCTTGCCTCCAATGAAATACTGGATATGATGAAGATAAAAAATATCTTTATAGAGAAGATTTTATAAAAACTAAAAAATAAATAATCATAAAAATACAAATTTAGTGAAAAGAATACTTGTAAATTCAAAGCTGGTATTATATAATAATGAATTGTTGGCAGGAATGAAACCAAAGAGTTAGAGTGATGTGAGGATATGCATAAATATTTAAGAGCCATTGGATTTAGTAACATAAAAATAAGAGAGCAGTTGAAGCCTTATATCAGAGAAGTGGTTACAGCACCAGATAGAACAGAGATTTCCGAAGAAGATTCGGAAGATATTTTTGTTCAAGTATATAAGGAGTATGCAGAAGGCATGGGTCTGGTCATGTGCGGGATAGTAAATGAACAGGAAGAATTTGAACTGGAATACTATTATCCCACATTTTTTGGCAATGGTGTAACCTCCAAAGAAAATATTGTGGTAGAGCCCCATGCTGACAAAGAATCCTATGCAGGTGTATGTGAAGATGTTAAAGTGGGTGTATCCCTTATATTTTTCCTGCAGAATGTCTGTGAATATAAGAATGAACAGAGAATACACAGGGTAAGAAATAAAGGTATTGATACTACCCTTTCCGCACTGTCCATCTGCGGAAAGATTTTGTTACCCATTGATAAGACAAAAAAGCAAATTGAAATTACAAGGGAAGCAACAAAAAATAGAAACCAGTTGATGGAAGCCGCCAGAAATGGGGATGAAAATGCCATAGAAAGTCTTACTTTGGAGGATATGGATACCTACTCCATGATTTCCAGAAGAATTGTTCATGAGGATATTTTAAGTCTCGTGGATAATTATTTTATGCCCTATGGTGTGGAATGTGATAAGTATTCGGTGATGGGAGAAATTGAAGATTGTAATCTGGTGAAAAATAAGGATACAGGTGAAAAGATATACAAACTGACAATTAATACCAATGAATTGATATTTGATGTTTGTATTAATGAGCAGGATCTATTAGGTGAACCGGCAAAAGGCAGACGATTTAAAGGTAACATCTGGCTTCAGGGAAGAATAAATTATGATTACTGACATTTGGTAAAGAGATAAGTTTTTCTGTTTATCATGAATATAATAATTGATTTTAAGAAGTGCAGGAATATATGCTTTGGAAAAAGGAAAATTAGTATTATTATATATAAGTTTAGTTTCATATATTTTGTGACTGTTCGATATTTGAATAGTTCAGTATAGAACAGTTCGATTTTTCATATGTCGCTATAGCTCAGTTGGATAGAGCGACCGCCTCCTAAGCGGTAGGTCGGAGGTTCAAATCCTCTTAGCGACGCTAAAATTCAAGCCGAGGACCTTGATGATTCAGGGTTTCGGCTTTTTTGCATCTTCAGATGTATATACAAACTATCAATAAACTATGGTATCAAAAAACAATGTATCGTCAGCAAAAGTTGACAAAAACTACATAGTCAAATTTATTGCAACTTTCCAAGAATTATGCTATTATTGTAAAGAATAATGTAAAGAACTTTTTTATTTAAATAGCAATATATTAGCTATTAGAATGGGCAAAATATGCCGATATAAATACGTAAGCATTGGTATAGCATTCCAACTGTTACATATGACAAGAACAGATACATATGCCCATCAGCTGAAAAATATAATAGAAGGAGAGAGGAAGATTGTATGGAAAAGTTCAAATGGAAAAAAGTACTTGAAAAAAGTAAAAGAATTCTAGCGATTGTTTTGATTGCCTGTATTGTCACCGGAATAGTACACGAATATAGAAGTGTTCAGGCAGACAATAATGAACAGACAGAAAATCTGACTGCTGAAAATTCCTTAGCGGAAGATAATCAGCCGCAAGAAGAAACAACAGCACCGGCAGATACTGTGCAGGACACCATAGGGGATAATAAAACTGGTCTGGCAGAACAACCGGCAGAAACCAAACCGGAAGAAACACCGGATGCAGTGGAAAATACAGAAGGAAATCCAGGAGACAGTACCCAAGAAAATGAGACGGGGAATACAAACCCCACACAGCCTGTTCAGGAGGCCGAAGAACCTGCACAGGATATCACTCCTGTGGAGAATGAACAACAGGAAGAAGGAGATATTCAGAAGCAGCTTACTCCCACAGCAGAAGGAGAAAATGGACAAAACATTACAGAAATTGAGGGCGAAAAACCAACACAGCAGCCCAGTGTAACTGCTGCAGAAAACAATCCTCTGGATAATAATTCCACAGAATTAAATATTCAGGAAAATATTGCGGAACAGAGTCAGATAACAGAGGAAACCATTGAAGAACCAAATATTATGTCCACCACAGCAACAAAAACCATTTATTTTGATACAGTAAAAAATGGTGCGTGGTCAGGAGATAACAATGGATGGACGAAGGATTGTAATATGTACATCTTTTTGATGGATACTGACAATAGTCAGATTCGTCCTATGACTAAGTCTGCAAAAACAAATACCTTAGTAAGTGATTCCACAGGAACACTGTGGGAGTATACTATTACAGAAGCAGAATTGGCAAAATGTACAGGAATTATCTTTATCAACCGTTCCAGTTGGGGAGATAATTCGGCACAGACTACGGATATTTTAATGAGTGAATTTAAGGATGATGCATATCCCTGTTTTGTACTGACAGATCAGGCATCAGGCGGCAAAAAGATTGCAGAAAAAATCGGAAATCTGCAGCCTGCTGATTTTGCTGGAAAGAAGATGTATCTGTATGATATGACCAGCAGCTTTAGCGGACAGAATACACCATACGCAAGATTTACAGGCACTGGTGCAAAAAATACATTTACAAATATGACAGCAGTGTCAGGTAAAGGAAATCTTTATGAGGTAACGATACCGGCAGATGAAAGTGATATGGTTTATACTACCATTGAATTTTGCAAAGATGCCAATACGGTGATAGCATCCGCTATGGATTATACCAATGGCAAGGAATTTGATCCTGAGGACAGTAATACATACTACTATGGAGCAACAAAGCTGGATGGGGATTATTTAGGCTATTGGGATAAGCAGAATACGGCAACCGGATCATTGACAGGATTAACTCTGTATTTTGATAATTTGAACTTCCCCGTTACCGATGGAGGTAAGTTAAAAATTGGTTCAGAAACAGTGGATTTAACCACTGCAGGAAACACATCTTTAAGTTATGAAGTGAAAGGCAGCAATGCAACCCAACAGACCATGCTGACTTTTATAGACAAGGATAAGAATGAATACAATTTCTTTTGGAGAGATTTGTCTAAAAATCAGGTGAATTTAGTAAATAATTTTGCCACAATAGCAAGAACTTACAATGGCGGTGTAAATAAGATTTATTTTGATGCCACATTATCTAAGCTTCATTACAATACATCCGGAATTACACCAAATGGAAGTAATGGTGCCGGAGATTACGGAATGCCAAACAGCACTGGAAAGTTATATTACTATATGACAGGTGCAGGTAAGCCGGATTTAAAGGGTGAAATGGCAAAAGAAGATGATTTTTCTAAGGGAAGCAATACCTTTACAGATGTATATAGTGTAGATCTGGAGGAAGGTTATACAAATATTGTATTTGCATCCTTTGAAATGAACAGTGCCACTAACTATGGCGGTCATGGAGAAAGTACCACTGCACTCACGATTCCCTCAGAACTTTCCAATCCATGTTTCTATGCGGATACCAGTGACATGGTAATCTATGATGGAGGAATTAGAGGTGGTTATTGGGATGAAGTTTATACCATTCGTAATCCGGAACAACAGGGAAAACAGAGCAATATCATAGTGGATATTCCTTCCGGAACAGAGGTAAGGGATACCAACAAGTTGTATGTAAATACCACTTTTTATGATTTTTACACAGATTATGAATTAAACGGAAAGAATCGTGATACCTATAATGCATCCAGAAGCGGACAGAATGATCATAGAATTTACCAGCCATTCCGTCAGTTTAATCAGGCATTAAGTGATTATTATACAAAAAGCAATGTAAGTTCTCCTTTGTACTGGGGTAACTTCCAGAATTATACAGGTTCTCCTTTCTATGAAATTGCAGGGGATTTGAATCTGTTTGGTTATGGTTCACAAGGTACAGATTTATATAAAAAATTCTTCTATGAGAATAACTCTATGTGGGGAAGAAACGGCAATGAAATTAATAACGGTGGTGAAAATGCAGTTCAGGGCTTAGTCAGTGATACGCTAAGCAACGGCAGCCTGATGATGAAAACGGCTTCTGGTACGGTACCGGCACCTTTTGTCAATGAAAGTTTTTTAGCTGGAAATAATACAAAAAATACCACCCTGGGTAAGGTATACAAAAATGTATCTTTCCCGTTTAATAAGCAGTCTATGAAAAGCCGCAGTCAGGCTGGATTACAGGGAGAGGTAGATTATTGGGTATTTGACAGTAAGGATGCCAGTACAAATCGCCGTTTAACCAAGGACAATGCCACTGGACATTACTTTTTACAGGAATCTGATAAAGTAGTAAAGGGAATCACTACATTTGGTATTACACAAGATGGTAATTTTTTCCCATTTAATGGAACTGAGCAAAGCGGAAATTCTGCACTGTTAAATTACGGCTTTGCCATGAAGATGGAGGTATCTTTCCGATTAACTGAGGATGGACGAGTTATCAATTCCCAAGGAGAACAGGCACCTATTGAATTCAATTTTTCCGGTGATGATGATATCTGGGTATTTATTGACGGCAAGCTGGCACTTGATATTGGCGGTGGTCATGGTATAGTGTCCGGTTATCTGGATTTCTCAGGTACAACTGCAACAAAAAAGGCCTATGTAAGCGGTGTAAAAGATGCCAGTGCAGGCAGCGGATGGACTTCTAAGACAAATAATTTTACCATTGCAGGAAGCAATACAGATACACATACACTAACAATGTTCTATCAGGAACGAGGCATCTGGGAGTCTAATATGTATGTAAGTTTCAACTTCCCGGATGAAAATACCTTCCAGATAGAAAAACAGATTGATGAAAGTGATGTAAATCAGGAATTATTTAGCGGTGTCTTTGACAGCTCGCCAATGTTCCCGTTTACCATTCGCAACCAGGCAACACATTATGGAAGCAGAGAAGTTGACGATTCAGATACGGTTTTACCGGTGGTATATAACGATAATTTTAATGCGTCTACCATCAGTAAGACTTCTCAAAACAATACTTTTGAGAAAGTTTCCAGTTTTCAAGGCAGAGACAATGTGGTAAAATGGCGTGCAAAATATGATGATCTTAGTGGTACATACAAAGAACAGCGTATGGGTGTGATTGCACCGGCAGCAGGAGGCACTTTGGACTTATCCAAGGTGAAAGATTATTTAAGCTTTCAGTATTACTATGATGAAGTTGGAGCACCTTCGTTAAATTATCTGTACATTCAGCTGGAGGATGGTGCCGGAAATACTTTGGGTGGTTATATTAATGGAAAGACCCATGGTGTGGCATCTATGAAGAGTAAAGCATGGGCTACTGTTACGGTAGATTTATCCAAACTCAGCGGTTCCGGCAGTTTTAATTACAGTCAGGTAAAAAGCGTGAAGTTTGCGTACAACAAAGAAGCTACTTTTTACTTAGATGATTTTACCTTTTTGCCAAAAGCATCGGTAAGCAGAACGGAAGGTTTCACAACAAATCAGAGATATATTGCAGACTATGGTTCTGCAAAATCAGGACAGTTAGAATATCCGGAGGGAGCAATTTACAATGTAAAAAAATCAGGTGCCGAGGTATCTGATTATATGAGAATCGGAAGTGACGGAATCTTTGTACTATCCAATGGTGAAACGGCGATATTTACCGATCAATTTAGACGAGGAAGCTATATATCTTTACAGGAAGATGTGGATACGGATGTATTTGAAACCTCTTACACCATTCAGGAAGATGGACAGCCAGTGAGCAGTATGGCAAGCGGTAATACCATTATTTTGGGAAGCAAAACATCTTTGGTGGGACTTTACGGAGCAGTCATTGATGATGGGCGAACCGAAGTAAGCAGTAAAGATCCGGAGGATGATGAATATCAAAATAAGGGTTATCCAGAGAGCAAGAAACCACAGGACAATACCATGGTGTATCGTTCCTACTCAAATCCGGATATGCTTACAGGTTCTACGAAATTAGGGGTTACATATACCAATAAGGTGAAAACAGGTTCCTTGACTATTAAGAAAGAACAGGCCGAGGATTCTGATGATTTAGAGGGAAGTTATACCTTTAAGGTTACTTTTAATAATGTAGCAGGTATGGGTCTTGAGGGTGATAAAATCATTACTAAGACGATTACATTAAAGACAGGCGAAAGTGAAACTATCAGTGGTATTCCTATTAACACAAGTTTTATGATTGTGGAAGAGACACCAGAAGATGAATCTGAATTAGTGGATGTCACAGAAGATATGGGAGCTTCGTTTATCTTTGACAACCAGACCAAAGTGGTTGAGGGAAGTATTCAGGCAGCAAGACAGAATTATTCCTTTACTTTTATAAACACTAAGAATGTGGAAAAACCTGTGATTGATATTACTTTGCAGAAACTTTGGAAAAATTCAGAGGGCAATGATTTGATAAACCCTAAAAATTCCATTAACGTATCTCTGCAGAGAAGAGAAAAAGGAAGTACATCATCTTATGTTACGGTCAGTGTAAACGGTAAGAATGCTACAACCATTCGACCGTCTTATACCATGGGATGGACATATACCTTTGAAAATCAGGACAGATATGTGGACTACAAGGCTGAACCACAGGTGGAATGGGAATATCGTGTGGTAGAACTCGACAATAACAATCAGGCAATTGAGCAGGATGGTTTTGTAGACAGCTTTAAGGTGAGCTATGCGTCACAGGTGGATGCATCCACAGGAAATGTAGCTTACACCATTACCAATACCTATCAGAGTACCAATATACAAATTAATAAGGTGGATGCAACAGATGAGAATGTGAAACTCTCCGATGTGGAATTTACATTGGAAAAACTGGACGACAACGGACAGGCAGAAGAAGCCTTTACTGTGGTCACAAAGGTAACAACTGTTGATGGTATTGCCTTATTTGAAGACTTGCAGAACGGAATCTATCGTATTACAGAAACCAAGGCAAAGGATGGATATAATCTGTTAAAGAATCCCATTACAGTGGTAATTGACAGAGACGGCATTTGCAAGGTGGATGAGAAGGAAACACAGGTGGAATCTGATACACTTAAGATTACCGTTTCCAACAAAAAGAAATTCCAGCTGCCATTTACCGGTGGTTATGGAAGAACTGTTTTTATCATTGCAGGAATTTGTCTGCTGTTTGCAGCGGCAGCAGTTTATGTGCTGAAAAAGAACAATAAGTTAGCATTAATCAAAGGCAGTATTATCAATATTATGAAATAGAAAAGGAGAGGAAACACATGAAGAGACTGAGAAAAGTGTTAGCCATACTGTTAATGGCAACCATGGTTTTATCAAGTATGACTGCTTTTGCAGCGGAGACAACGATTGATACTTCAAAAAATGTTTCGCTGACTATCTATACTTACAGTTATAACGGCAGTGAAGGAGTGGAAGGTACCGGTGTCATTGGAGACAAAAATAAAGTACCAGAGGACGCAGATTTAATCAATGGAGTAAAATTTGCAGTTTATAAGATTGCAGAGATTAATCAAAAGAACGGTGAATTAGTATATGACACCGTTGCAGAGATTGCAGGGGATGTGGGTTCCACCATCAGCGGTGCTATGACCCCGGTAGATATTGAGAGCAAATTTACCAGCTCTGTATTAAATAAGTTGACACCAGTGGAAAAGACCAGTGCTACCGTTGACGGAACGGACGGAATTGCAAAATTTACCAACAGTGATTTAAAGGGACAGGGATTATACTTAGTCATGGCTGTGGATGCACCGGCAAGTATTTCTGGTGTAGTTGCACCATTTCTGGTATCCCTTCCTATGACAAACACAGAGGGTACGGAATGGATTTATGATGTATATGCATTTCCGAAAAATGAGACGGCAAAAGCCACCATTACATTAAGAAAATTTGGCAAAACAGGCAATGGCAATGCCGTAGGTGTTACCGGAGCAAAATTTGTGGTACAGAAGAAAAACAATGACAAATGGGAGATTTATACAGAGGCAGGAAACAAAGGTGTAGTGTCCATGAGTGGTACCTCTGTAAGGATTTCTAACTTAGAAGCCGGGGAATATCGTGTGATTGAAACAAATGCACCGGGAAATGATTACATTATGGACGGTGTAACGGCTCGTGAATTTAGCGTGGAAGTTGATGGAACCGTCATGATGAATGGTGAAGCGAAATCAACCATCTCCGTGATAAATTACAAGCCACAGGTGGAAAAAGAGGTTCTTGTAAAATATGGGAACAGAGCCAGTGACAGTGACTGGAAGGAAGCCGTTGATTACAGTGTAGGGGACAGAGTACCTTTTAAGATCACTTCTACGGTTCCGGAAAATATCGCAGATTTAAAGCATTATATATTAACTGACGTTATGTCCAAGGGACTTACCATGGACAGTACTGACCAGCAGAGTTTTGAGGTAAGCTATTTTAATGCAGCAAATGCTAAGATTTCTAATGTAAATGTAACAGCAGTGCCAACATATGATGCAGCCAAGAACCAGTGGGTGTTTGATTTAAGCAAGGATGTGAAAGCATTATCAGACAGCAATGTGGCAACCATTCAGGTGATCTTTACTGCTACCTTAAATACAGATGCAGTGACGGCAGGGGCAGGAAACCCGAATACTATTACTTTAGAGTATACCAATAAGTTATATCCTACCTTGGCACAGGATCCGAATAGAGAGAATCCAAATACACCAAAAGAAGATGCTGACCCGGCAGAAGAGACAAATTCCATTCAGGATAAAGTAAATGTATATACCTTTGGTCTTGAGGTTGTGAAAACCTTTGAAGGTTCTGCACCTGGTGCCAGTATAAATGCCTCCTTTGACCTTTACAGAACTCTTGGACCTAAAGAGACAAAGGATACTACCTTAAAGGTGGGTACAAACAATGTGGATGTAAAGAAAGTTGGTTCTTATACTACGGATGAGACAGGTAAAATTACCATCAATACTTCCAAAGCAGGAGATGCTGACAAGGCATTTTCCAATGCCAGCTATTACTTTGTAGAGACAAAGACAGCTCCGGGTTATAATATGTTAAAGGAGCCGGTGGCAGCAAGGATTCAGATATATTACAGCCAGACTTTCCGGACAGTTACCACAGCTAAGTCATATGACAAGGATGGCAATGTAATTAAAACCAGTGAGACCAGTAAGGGAGAAAATACGGTCACATATTATAGAGATGCAGATAAGACATTGGAATTGACAGCCACTACAACTACAATTAATATTGCAAATAAAAAAGGATTTACATTACCAACCACAGGTGGAACAGGTACCATTATGTTTACCATTATCGGTCTGGTATTTATGGCAGCAGCGGTGATTGTTTTCTTCGGTGCAAAGAAGAAACACCATGCTTAAAAAATTAAAAAAACCGCATATTCTCTTTAGCAGCATTTTATTCTTCTCAGGACTGGCAATCTTAGGTTACCCCTTTGTGAGTAACCTGATTGCCACCCACAATGCTTCCCAAGTGGTAAACAGCTATCAGGAAGAAATACAGGGAATGGAACAGGAGAAAATAGATGCTGCCAAGGAGGCGGCAAAAAAATATAATGAACAGCTCAGTGATGTGATTTCTGTGGAAGAGGATAAGGAAACGGAGACAATCACTTACCTTGATATGGCAGATGCCGGAATGTCTTTGGGCTATATTGTTATTCCGAAGATTGAAGTAAATCTTCCAATTTATAGTGGAATTGATGAGGATTCCTTACGCCGAGGTGTAGGGCATTTAGAGCAGTCCTCTTACCCTCTTGGGGGTGAGAGTACCCATTGTGTTCTTACCGGACATAGAGGACTTCCCAGTGCTCTTTTATTTACAGATCTTGACAAATTGGAGATGGGAGATGAATTTTATCTTCATGTTTTGGATGAGGTACTGGCATACAGGGTGGATCAGATTAAAGTGGTGGAACCCAATGAATCTGGGGACTTAGATATTGTGGAAGGTATGGACTATTGTACTTTGGTAACCTGTACTCCCTATGCTATCAACACCCATAGACTGCTTGTCCGTGGCGTGCGTACAGAATATGTGGAGGAACAGGAGCAGAGAGTACAGAATCAAATGCAGTCAGGTTCTCTTACCAAGCGAATTGTGGATGTGTGGCCATGGCTGGTTTTTTCATTTGTGATTGTTTTTGCAGTGGAAACGGTTTTGTTTGTACTGTTTATGAAGAGAAGAAAAAATCGCACAGAGGAGTAGCGTATGGAATATGTAGCTAAGGCACAGCAGGTTATCAAAGAAGTGGAAAAGGTTATCATAGGTAAGAATGAATGTGTGGGAAAGATCATGGAGGCTATTTTAGCAGAGGGGCATATTCTCATTGAGGATATTCCCGGTGTGGGGAAAACCAGCATGGCACTTGCTTTTGCCAAAGCCATGGATTTAGAACAGAATCGTGTGCAGTTTACACCGGATGTACTTCCAACGGATATTATTGGCTTTTCCATGTATCAGAAAGGAGCAGGGGAATTTCAATATCAGCCGGGTGCGGTGATGTGCAATCTGTTTTTGGGAGACGAGATTAACCGTACTTCACCGAAAACACAGTCGGCTCTTCTGGAGGTTATGGAGGAGCGGACAGTTACTGTGGACGGAATTACCCGTCAGGTGCCAAAGCCCTTTCATGTTATTGCCACAGAAAATCCAATTGGTTCTGTTGGTACTCAGATGTTGCCGGAATCACAGCTGGACCGTTTTATGATATGTATTTCCTTAGGTTATCCAAAGCCTGGGGACGAGCTTAAAATATTGATGGATAGAGACCGAAAGAATCCCTTAGAGAATCTTGTGCCAGTGATTCGCAGAGAAGAATTGACCAGTATGCAGAAAGAGGTGGAAAGTGTCTATATCCATCAGGTAATCTATGAGTATATTATAGCTCTGTCCAATGCCAGCAGGGTTCATGAAATGCTGGAATTGGGAATCAGCCCCCGAGGTTCTCTGGCACTTTCAAAAATGGCAAAATCAGTGGCTTATTTAAAGGGCAGGGAGTATGTGATTCCAAATGATGTGGAGGAGATTTTCCCGGATGTGGCTTATCACAGAATGGTGTTAAGCACCAAGGGAAAACTCAATCACCTGACTGCCAAAGAAGTCATTGAGGATATTTTGAAGAAAGTAAAGAAACCGGTGCCGGAGAAAAGCCATGAAAAGTAAAATATTGTATGGAAGTTTAATGGTGTTGACCTTGGCGGCAGCCATTTTATTTATGGGAGATACCCCGAAAACTTTATTGTCTTTTGAAATTTTTATGATTCCCCTGCTGTTTGTGTTGGCAGAGAAGTTGAAAACACAGTTGGAGGGAAAACTTTTGATACCCACTGCCTTTGTACAAAAGCAACAGGAATTTCCGGTGGAAATTCATTTAAAGAATAAAGCTCTGCTGCCTATGCCTTCTGTTTTCGTGAAAATTTATTATGAAAATGAATTCACAGGGGAGATAAGTTTTGCCCAGGAAACAGCCATGTTGGATGCGAAAGGAGAGGCAGTGCTTTTGATGATGCTGAAATCCCGATATTGTGGAAAAATACGCATAGGCATAGAGGAAATAAAGGTGCAGGATTATCTGCGCCTTTTTTCGAGAAAGGCAATGGGAAAACTTTTCAGTGAGGAAATTGTAGTTTTGCCAAGAATACATAAGATTGGATTAAATACAGTAAATTTTGTACAAGACAGACAGGAAGGTCAGGAGTACTCCCATGCAAGAAATGGTGAAGATACCTCGGAGGTCTTTGATGTACATGAGTACCGTCAGGGGGATACACTGCAGAGGATACACTGGAAACTTTCCGCCAAGACAGACGAATATTTTGTGAAGGAATACAGTCTGCCCATGGAACAGACCATTTTAGTTTTTCTTGATATGTTTTGGGATCATACGAAAAAATTAACCAGAGAGGATTTAGACTTATTTCTGGAGGTATTGGCATCTTTTTCATGGTCTATGATAGAACAGGGATGGAGACATTACATTATATTTTATCACGAAAAAGAACAGCGGATAGAGCGTATGTCCATAGAGAGTGAGAAGGATGTATACTTTATGCTGGAGCAGATTTGTGACAGCAGGGTGTATGACAGGGAAGAAAATATCATTGATATGTACCGCAGTGAGCAGGAACTTGAAAAAGTAACCACATATTTCTTGTTAAATATGCAGGGACAGCTTTTTCGGGACGGCAGATTAGAGAAGCAGTTTAGCAGGCAGGAGCTTGAGAGGGAATTGATGGAATGGAAACTGGAAATCTAAAGAAACAAAGTGATGCAAGTGTGGTAGTGGCAAAAACCTTGTTGATCCAGAAAAGTAGTGAAAATTCCAGACAGTGGAATGTATTTGTGATGCAGATACTTCTAATTTTTGGAATCTCTGCTGCAATGTTTCAAATTTTATGTCAGGGATTTTTACTTACCACAACAAAACCAATGGTTTATGTGATGCTGATTTTATGGACGTTATTCTGGTCTTTCTTTTATGAAATGCAGAAACAAGGACATAAATACGGTGTTATCACAGCAGCAATTTTGTTGACTTATCTATTGATATTGATGGCAAGCGGCAGATGGTTTTTGCAAAGTCTGATTCATGTGGTAAATGATATGATTCGTCAAATAAATAAAGCTTACCATGGCAGTCTTGGCTTGCTGCAAGGTGAGGGCATAGAAGGGACTTATGCCATAATAATGATATTTTTTCTTATCACCTTTGTGATGGCCAGATCCATTGAGAAGTATCAAGATGATTTGCCGGTGTTGCTGCTGATTCTGCCGGTGGTGACAGCTTCTTTTTTAGGAGGCGGAAAGTTGTCAGGTTTTTCTTTGTTTTTGCTGTTATTGATACTATTGGTGGTAATTGCGGGAACCTCGACCCATATGCGGAGAAAATTCTGGGGTGGCGACGACATAAAGCAGGTGGAGAAAAACAGACAAACCAGCAATAAAATTCGATACTATATGGGTATTTATGGTGCCTTATCCGGGATTTTGGTACTGGTAATTTCCATATATGTGTTGGAACCCGGTTTAAACAGACCGATTGCCATGCTGTCCGATGCTGCTTCTCCGATAAAAACCAGGGGAATGCAGGCTTTATATGAATTATTGCCCAAAATATCGGGGGGAAAATTAAGTTTTACTCTGGAAGGAGTGGGCGGCGGTGTGGCAGCAGGAGAATTGGGAACAGTGTCAGGTGTGGCTTATGAGACAAGAGAATCGTTGAGAATCACCTGTGACCATGCACCGGAGGAAACCATATACCTGAAAGGGTTTGTGGGCACAGAATATACTGGAAACCGCTGGCTTGCAAGGAACACAGAAGAATTTCTGAATGCAGCCTCTAACTGGGAGATTGAGGATAACACTTCTGTATACATTCAGAATCTGCCCTTTCTTCGGATGATGTATGCTGCCAATGAGTTGTCTGAAAATGTGGGTATCAGCTTTAACCAGATGCAGGTGGAAAGACTGGATGCAAATGTGTCATTTACCTATGTACCATATCAGGCTTATATTAACGAGTATTATCAAATTGACGGCGGAGACTGCGGTGTCATGGGACAGACTTTACAGGATGATATTTATTCATGGTATTCTGTGAAATCCTATCAAAATCTTATGGGGCGATGGAGAGAGGAAAAGGAAAAAAACAGTGTATTGGATGATATCGGAGCAGATTATGAAAGTTATGTGAAGGAATTAGATACGCAGGTGGATAGAGAAAAATACAGTGAACTCTGGGAACTTTGCAGGGAAGAGAAGGAAGAATGGGATAAAAAGTTTTCCGGGGATCTTACGGAGGAACAGATACATCTGCTGGAACAGGAAAAATATGCTCAGGTAAAGACTTTTGTTGTAAAGACTCTTTGGGCTAATTGTAACTTCACTTTAGAAAGCTGGAAACTGCCAGAAAATCAGGATTATGTCAATTATTTTTTCTTTTATAAAAAATATGGAGACTCCACAGCCTTTGCATCCACCGCAGCATTGATGTATCGCATGTTTGATATACCGGCACGATATGTGGTTGGTTATGCGGCACCTGTAAACTTGTTTGCTACCAATCCGCAAGGAGGATGCAGTGCAATCCTGCAAAGTGACAATGCCCATGCGTGGGTGGAGATCTATGTACCGGAAAGGGGTTGGATGCCCGTAGAAACCACACCGGGATTTGAGGGCACTGTGACTAATATGGAAATAGCAGAAGAGGAATTGCCGAAAGTAGAAGAAATGGAAGATGATGAGATAACAGAGGACAGTGTTCAGCAGCAGACAAAAGGAGAAGTGCTGAAATTAAGAGTGTTGGTTGTTTTTTTGGCAATTTTATGTATAATTGTGATTTTTATAGCAAGAAACCGGTATCTGTATCGCATGCATCGGGGAAAGGTGGGAAACCTAAGCAGGGAAGAACAGGTTAAGATAATTTTTCGAAGCTTTTATGAGTTGTTGCTGTTTCTTGATTTTCCAAAAAATTTAGATACCACAGAAAAGCAATTTACAGATACCCTGAAAGAATGGTATCCTAGTATAGAACAGATAAAATTGGAACAATTCATGGAGTTAGTTTTATCTGCCAATTATGGAAATATTCCAGTGTCTAAGGAGCAGGCAGCCTTGGTATTGGAGTTGTATGAAACTTTGGTTTCCATAGCAAGAGCAGAGATAAAAGGGAAAAGAAAGCTTGTATTTTTGCTTTGGAAAGCATTTTAATCTGTGAAATCAGCGATGGGAAAGGATATAGATGTGAGGCAAAAAGTAATACAGACAGTGATGGCAGTGATTTTTCTGTGCGGTCTTTTGATATTTTTATACCCAAAGGCCACAGAGTGGTATGCTGCTTATAAGAATCAGAAAGCAATTACTTCCTTTGAGGAGAGCAAAAAGTCAGTAAAAAATGTAACAGAACAACAGACACCTTCTGTAACACAGCTGCCGGTGGATAACAAAAGGCTGGATGAATTGCAGCAGGATATGCTGGATTATAATGAAAGGCTTTATAGGGAAGGTCAGAAGGAATTAAAAGATCCCTTTGATTTTGAGGAACCTTCTTTTGTGCTGAAGGATTATGGCATAGAGCAGGAGGTATTTGCTACCATAGAAATACCTGCAATGGAAGTAAAACTGCCACTGTATTTGGGAGCTACCAAGGAAAATATGACCAAGGGCGGTGCCATCCTGGGGCAGACTTCCATGCCGTTGGGAGGGAAAAATACCAATGTGGTGATTGCAGCCCACAGAGGTTATAGAGGAATCTCCATGTTTCGTGAAATTGAGAAACTAAAAGAAGGAGATCTTATAGAGATTACCACACTGTTTGATACACTTACTTATCAAGTCAGCCGGTGTAAGATTATTGAACCGGATCAGATTAACGAGATTCTTATTCAGCCGGGAGAGGATATGATAACACTGCTGACTTGCCATCCCTATACGAAGAATACTCATAGGTATTTGGTGTTTGCCAAGCGGTGTGAGAATATAGCCAAGTCAGAAGAAACAGATAAGGCAGAAAAAGGAAAAGAACAGCAATACATTCCAGAGAGGGCGGAAGATGTAGAAAAAGAGATTTCAGGGCATATTATATGGATGGAAAAGTACATTCCTCTGATGGGAATCATAGTAATTTTCCTATTGATTGTGGGCGGAATCATAGTAACGAGATAACAGTTCAGGTATTTTAACTGTTACTTAACAAGAAAGAAAAAATAAGGTGGTCATATGGAATATATTGTATTGGATTTGGAGTGGAATCAGTGTCCCTATGGCAAGGACAAGGAGAACAAGAAGCTTCCATTTGAAATCATAGAGATAGGGGCGGTGAAGTTAAACAGCAAGCGAGAATGTGTGGACAAGTTTTCCATGCTTGTAAAACCTACGGTGTATAGAGAATTTCACTATTACACAAAGAATATGCTGCATTTGTCTATGCAGGATTTAAAAAATCAAGAGAGTTTTCCAGTTGTTATGGAAAAATTTCTTAATTGGTGCGGTGAGGATTACATTTTCTGTACCTGGGGCTCTTCGGATTTGATGGAACTGCAGCGGAATATGGAGTATCATGATATGAAGCCTTTGGCAGAAGCTCCCTTTAAGTACTATGATATTCAAAAGATTTACACAATGCTCTTTGAGGATGACAAAAAGGTGCGCCGTTCTTTGGAATATGCGGTGGATCGGTTTGATATTCTCAAAACAGCCGCCTTTCACAGAGCAAAAGAGGATGCTGTCTACACCGGCAGAATTATGCAGTATATTCGACTTGATGATATGGAGCATCATTATTCCATAGATACTTATCATCGTCCTAAGAATAAAAAAAGTGAAGTATATGCTCTTTTTGACAATTATTCCAAATATATATCCAGAGAGTTTGCCAGCAAGGAGGAGGCTATGGCAGACAGGGAGGTTGCCAGCAGCCGATGCTGCCTTTGCGGAAAAAATGCCAGAAAGAAAATCCGTTGGTTTTCCGGCAATGGCAAAATTTATCTCTGTCAAGCATATTGTGAACATCATGGTTTCATTCGGGGAAAGGTCCGCATGAAGAAAACAGACAGTGGAAGATTTTATGTGATAAAAACCCTTAAGCTGGTTTCCGAGGAAGAAGCACAGATGATACGGGATAAGCAAAATGAAGTGCGTAAGAGAAGACGAGAGAAACGTAAGAATATGGGAACACAGTTTTAAGGAAAAACAGCCCTGCCGGAAGTTCCGGTAAGGCTGTTTTTCACTTTCATGGATGATATTAAAATTTTAAATTATCATATTTGGAAGGGTATTTCTTTGGCTTAGAACGTTTTTTCTTGTTCTTAATTTTTTTCCCCACATAATCTTTGTTGGATGCCACTTGAAATTTTTTCAGAGCAAAAAGAGTAATTACCACTAACAGTACCAGTATAATAATTCCAATCAATAGAAAGATAATAATCTTGGAAATATTGTTATCTTTAGCAGCTTTTACAGTAATCTCCCCATTTTCCGTATTCATTACAAGATTTTCACCATCATTAAGATCAGAGGAATTGGCAGCAAAGTTAAAATTATCAGAGGTACCTGTCATTAAATCCAAGGTGGTGTACCCAACAAAATGACCAAAAAAGGAATAATCCAGGCTTGCTACAATGTTATGTGCCTCGTCTGCCTTGTCAAAATTTAAGGCAGGGGTAGAATCCGTAAAGACAGAGTTTTTAGGAATAATAATGCTTCCGGATTTGTTGATTTCGATCAGCGGATTTGTATTACCAAAAATATTGCTGTCTGTATGAAAAAAATTAGCGTTATCTATGGAAAAATTCTCCTCATTTTCTGAAATATTTAATTTCTGAAAATTCTGAAAACCGTAATCTAACAGGGTCGCAGAGTCAGTCCAGTGATCCGGTTTTGTCTCTTTCAAAACCACACAAATTAAAGTCATTCCGTCACGCTCTGCCAAAGTAACTAAGGTCTGACCGGCATCAGAGGTATATCCGGTTTTGCCGCCAATACATCCTGGATATTCATAGACACCACCCTCCATCATTTTGTGATGATTCCGTTTGTCATATCGAATTTCACCCTTTGAAGTAGGAGGAAAGTCATAGGTGGCGGTACAAATAAATCTCTTAAAATCCGGGTTCTGTATTGCATATTTGGTTATCATTGCCATATCATAGGCAGAGGTATAGTGATCGGGATCATGTAAACCATGAGGGTTCACAAAATGAGTGTTGAGACAACCCACTTCTGCCGCCTTTTGATTCATCAGATCTGCAAAGGCATCGGTAGAACCGGCTACATGCTCTGCTATGGCGATGGCAGTTTCATTTCCCGACAAGAGCATTAAGCCATAGAGACAAAATTCCATGGAATACTGGTCATCTTCGTCAATTCCCCCCACAATACTGCTACCGGCAGGGATGCCAAAGACAGAATTATGTGAAAAGGTTACAGTATCACTTAAAGAGGCATTTTCAACCGCCAACAGAGAAGTCATAATTTTGGTAATGCTGGCAGGATATAATTGTTCATGAGAATTTTTTTCATAGATAATGGTGCCGGTAGATGCTTCCATTACTATGGCGGATTGGGCATAACATACCGGACCGTCGGGCCACCCTTCAATTTCATTGGTTTCTATGGGAATGGCAGCCCGCAGTTGGGCTTCGTCAATGGCGGTCTCGTCTTCGGAGATTTCGCCATTGCTGTTGTTTCTGGTGGCATGGACTGGCAGAACAAAACCGAAGGCTAGGACTGCAGATAAGATAATAACAATTATTTTTTTTAAGTTCATATTAATCTCCCTAAGATTACTTTATAGCATCCAAAGCTTCATTGAAAATAGTTACGTCCACGGTACCAGTGGTAGGTGTACGATAAATAGGAAATGTACTGTCGTAGGCTATAAAGTAGGTGTAATTTTCTGTGATATTAATGCTGTTGAAAATACCGTTTTCGATCAGTTCGATGCTGCTCCCATCGGTTTTCATCCGTTTCAGGCAGGGACGTTCACTGTCACTTACCTGATAAAATATAGTATCTCCATAAACGTTATATGTATCAAGCCGCTCCGTAGTTAAAGTTATTTTTTCCTTTGTAGTTAAATCAACTTTAGCCAATGAGTAATTGTTGTCTATGTCCATGTAATATAAACAGTTATCTTCAATCACAGGAGCATAGCAGTTTCCATCATATAGAGTTTCTTTCTGCTGGGTTTCCGGGTTCATCATGGTTACATGGTGGTTGTCATTGGTGTTGGCAAAAATCAAGGAATTGTTATAATATCCGGTAGGGTTTACGGCTTCCGCTAAAACCTCTAAGGCATCTGTTCCATCGATTCCCACGGAAAAAAGATGAATACCATAGTCATTAGAATAATTTTGGAAAAATATCTTATTGTTAATTAATTGCGCACTTCCGATGGTGCCGCTGTATATGCAGGTATTCTTGGTTCCGTTTAATTCCATGCGATACAGACCTTTAAAGGCAGCAGTGGACAATCCAAAGGTTTCTTTCGACTGAGACACATTTCTTGTGTAGTAAATGTAATGAGAATCCACATTGATATTACTGGTGGGACCGTCTACTAATTTTTTACATTTACCGTTGTCTGGATTGTAGGAATATAGTGCCTGGTTATCATAGCCGTTGGAGAAATAAAGAATTCCATTATACTCACAGAACAGCCCGGAATTGTTTAGGTTTCCGGTAGTATTTCCATTGATAGGAGAATTATTCATTTGTACTTTTTTTGATAATTCAAAGAACATAAAAAGGATAGCTATTACTAAAAAGATTACAACTATTATTATAATGGTTAGTCCTCTGGATTTTTTTGTTTTGTTCATTTTTTCATCCTCCTATAATTTATAAATTTATTATAATATTTCTACTAATATAATGCAAGAACCAGAAAAAATTGTTTTTTACTTGATTAAAAAGAAGAAGTGTTGTATTTTATTAGTGGAAAGTAACTGTGCAGGTACAAAAGGGGGTACAGTGAAAAATACTTACCAAGAAGAAGGAGACGGTATGGCAGATTTACAGGAAATTAGAAAAGAAATAGATCGTATTGATACAGAGATAGTGAAACTTTTTGAGGAACGCATGGAATGCTGCAAAAATGTGGCAGAGTCAAAAATAGAGACAGGAAAAAAAGTTTTTGACCAGCACAGAGAGCAGCAAAAGATTGCCTCGGTAATGGCAATGACTCACAATGATTTGAATGCCAAGGGGGTAGAAGAACTGTTTGGACAAATTATGTCCATCAGCAGAAAACTGCAATACCGTCTGTTGGCAGAACATGGCATTGTGGAAGAAAATACTTTTACCCCGGTGGAGGAATTGAATCGGGCAGCTGCCAAGGTAGTGTATCAGGGAATTGAAGGTTCTTACAGTTACGCTGCCATGCTTACTTTTTTTGGGGAAGAGGTGGAAAATTTCCATGTGGACACCTTTCGTGCAGCCATGGAAAGTATCGCAAAAAAAGAGGCAGATTATGCGGTGCTGCCCATAGAGAATTCCACCGCAGGAATTATCAGTGAATTGTATGATCTTTTAAAGGAATTTGACAATTATATTGTGGGAGAACAGATTGTTGAGGTAAAGCATTGTCTGTTGGCTGTACCCGGAACAAGGAAGCAGGATATTCAGCGTATATACAGCCATCCCCAATCCCTTAGACAAAGTAATGGCTATTTACGTCAGTACCCATGGCAGCAGATACCTATGAATAACAATGCCTTTGCAGCTCAAAAAGTGGCAGCAGAAGGGGGTAAGACAAGTGCTGCTATTGCCAGCAGATACGCTGGTGAGTTGTATGGTTTGGAAATTTTAGAGGAGGGCATCAATGATAATGATAGGAACTCCACCCGTTTTATTATTGTATCCAGTGAAAAAAAGTATGTGAAAGATGCGGGAAAGGTAAGTATTTGTTTTGAAATTCCCAACGAAAGCGGTTCTCTTTATAAAACATTGTCTCATTTTATTTATAATGGCATTAACCTTTGCAACATTGAGTCCAGACCCATTGGCAGAAAAAACTGGGAGTATTGCTTTTTTGTGGACTTTGAGGGCAACTTAGAGGAAGACAGGGTAAAGAATGCTTTAAGTTCCCTAAAACAGGAAACCAGAAATCTGGTAGTTTTGGGAAATTATTAAGTCATGGATATGGATAACAGAAAAGAGGCAATTTGCATGAACAGTATTAATCAGCTGATTTTATACAGACAATTTCAAAATAAGAAGTGTTTAGAGGTGATGGCAGAAACGTTCAATATTATGAAGGAGGGAGGGCGGCTGAATAAACAGCAGGTGGATGAACTCTATGACTGTGCCCATGAGCTCACAGAGCTGGCGGGAAAATATGGTTATGAGGGTAATATCTGGCACTGTTATTTAACCCATTTGTTGGCAGACAATGAAAATTCATACAGCACCGCCTGCGAGATTGTAGGTGAGATTTCCGGCAGTATCAATGAAATTGCACTGCATGACTTTCGGATTTTTAAGGGGTTATTTGACTGTGACTTAGAGGAACTGAGCAAAGCCATGGGAACTTCCCATTTTCGTTTTTTAAAAGAGTATGAAAGCAGCAATAAAAACAGTAAGGTTTTTAATCGGCGCATTCGTGACAGAATTTGTGATTTAAGCCGGGCATTGGCAGACACGAAAGATGAAACAGAGTTTAAGCAAGTGCTTACCCAGTTTTATAAGGAATTTGGTGTGGGAAAATTTGGACTTCATAAGGCATTCCGCATAGAACACACGGAAACGGGTGTGGAGATTGTGCCAATTACCAACATTGCCCATGTGCATCTCAATGATTTGGTGGGCTATGAAAGTGCCAAAAAGAAACTGGTGGATAATACAGAGGCATTTGTGGAGGGCAGAAAGGCAAATAACTGCCTGCTGTTTGGGGATGCGGGTACCGGAAAATCCTCAAGTATTAAGGGAATCTTAAATGAGTATTATGATCAGGGACTTCGTATTATTGAGGTATATAAACATCAATTTCAGGATTTAAATGAGGTGATTGCCCAAATTAAAAACAGAAATTATCGCTTTATTATCTATATGGATGATTTATCTTTTGAAGAATTTGAGATAGAATATAAGTATTTAAAGGCAGTCATCGAGGGTGGTTTGGAAAAAAAGCCGGAAAATATTTTAATCTATGCCACTTCAAACAGAAGACATTTAGTGCGGGAAAAATTCAGCGATAAGGAAGAAAGAGAAGATGATATCCACTCCAATGATACGGTACAGGAAAAATTGTCTTTGGTTTACCGTTTTGGTGTATCTATTTATTTTGGAAAGCCGGAGAAAAAGGAATTCCAAAAGATTGTGAAGACTCTGGCAGAAAGAAATGGGATTGCCATGGAGGAGGAAGAGTTGCTTTTAGAAGCCAATCGGTGGGAATTGTCCCACGGGGGCTTATCTGGCAGAACAGCACAGCAGTTTATTGATTACTTACTGGGAAAAAAGGAGAATACGGATGCGTCTTAGAAATATAAAGGGTGCCGATGAATTTATTGAGAACTATTCATTTGTGATTAAACATCCGGAAGAATACAAAGAAAAATGGAAGGAGGTTTTTCAAAATACCAATCCCATTCATATGGAAATCGGCATGGGAAAGGGAAAATTTCTCATGGAACTGGCAGAGAGGAATCCTCAGATCAACTATCTTGGGGTGGAACGGTATTCCAGTGTGCTTTTGCGTGCTCTGCAAAAACATCAGGAAACGGAGCTTACCAATCTCTATTTTTTGTGTTTGGATGCGGCTTTAGTGGAAGATATGTTTGGGTGTGGTGAGATAGAGAAAATATATTTAAACTTTTCCGATCCGTGGCCAAAGGACAGACATGCCAGAAGACGACTTACCTCAAGGGAGTTTCTGGACAGGTTTGATAAAATTTTATCAGCTCAGGGAAAATTAGAATTTAAAACAGACAATAGAGGATTGTTTGAATTTTCCTTGGAAGAAGCCAGAGAAGCAGGCTGGAAGATAGAAAAGCATACTTATGATCTTCATGGGGATGATGAGATGTGTGCCGATAATATTATGACAGAGTATGAAGAGAAATTTTCATCTATGGGGAATCCGATTCATAAAATGATTATATATCGATAATCAGATAAGTGGTGAATGGAATGAAAAAGAATCTTAAGAGTGTTCTGCTTTCAGCATCTTATAACAGAACATTTTTAAACAAAAAGGTCGTAATGATTCAAAAGTCCTATGAAGAGGTGAAAAAGTTTTTGAATCAGAAGTAAGATGGGTGGAAGGAGAAGGCATGAAAATTGTAAGAAACATAGAGGATGAAAAAGAAGTAAAAATCACTTTAGAGGAAATTTATTTTATAGAACAGACGAGGAAGGGATTTGTGGTAAATGGTGAGGTATATCCCATCTGTACGGTAAAAAGCTTAGAGGAATTGGAATCACTTTTCAATTGGGGGTTTTGCCGTTGTCACAAAGAGTATATTGTAAATTTAGCATATGTGAAGGAAATTGAAGAATATAATTTTGTGTTGACCAATGGTCAGAAAATTCCCATTGCTAAAAATATGTATAAAAACGTACAGAAAGAATTGTTGGAGTATATAAAATAAAAGGAGCCTATAAAAATGAGAGAGAATACAATTTATTTAGAAAAGGAATTTGAGGAGAAATACACCTATACAGGCAAGGATTTGGGATGTAATTACAGTAAAGAAAGGGTTTATTTCCGTGTATATGCACCAACGGCGGAGTCGGTAATTCTAAATCTTTACAAAGATGGATTGGAAGGAGAAGCCTTTGAACAAAAGGAAATGAAGAAGGATCAACAGGGAACCTATGTGGCGGAGCTGACGGGTGATTTTCATGGTGTATACTATACCTATACAGCAGAGATTTCCGGTAAAAAGCAGGAGAGCGTGGACCCCTATGCAAGAGCAGTGGGAGCCAACGGAAAGCGTGGCATGATTGTGGATCTTTCATTAACCAATCCCGAAGGGTTTACCACAGAAAAGCGTCCCCAAAAGGTACATCCGGTGGATGCGGTGCTCTATGAGCTGCATGTGAGGGATTTTTCTATGGATGATTCCTCCGGTATGGATTATCAGGGAAAATTTCTGGCTTTCACCCAGGAGAAAACGATAAATGAGGATGGTCTGTATACGGGAGTGGCACATTTAAAAGAGTTGGGAGTAACTCATGTACACATTCTTCCGGCGTTTGATTATGGTTCTGTGGATGAGACAAAATTGCATATACCACAGTATAATTGGGGTTATGACCCTATGAACTACAATGTGCCGGAGGGGTCCTATTCCACCGATCCATTCCATGGAGAGGTGCGTATTCGGGAATTTAAGAAAATGGTGCAGGCACTTCATAAACAGGGGATCTGTGTGGTTATGGATGTGGTGTATAATCATGTGTTTGATGCAGAACTGTTTTGTTATCAAAAGCTGGTTCCTGATTATTTTTTTCGCAAGGATGAGAATGACCAATTTACGGATGCTTCCGCCTGCGGCAATGAGACGGCTTCCAATCATCTGATGGTGCGGAAATATATGGTGGATTCTCTTTGTTATTGGGCAGAGGAGTATCATATTGACGGATTCCGTTTTGATTTAATGGCTGTTCATGACATTACCACTATGAATGAGATTCGTAAGGCATTAAATGAAATAGATGAAGATATCTTACTATATGGTGAGGGATGGACAGCGGATGATTCTCCATTGCCAAAAGAGGAGCGTGCCTTGAAAAAATACACTTACCGTATGCCGGGAATTGCTTCTTTCAGCGACGATTTAAGAGATGCCATTAAGGGCAGTGTATTTGAGGAGGAAGAAAAAGGGTTTGTCAGCGGAGAGCCGGGACTGGAAGATATGATAAAATTTGGTGTTACCGGGGCAGTGGGACACAGTTCCTTATTCCAGTTGAAAAACAGCAAGGAGGAAACCGTGGTGCCATGGGCAAAGGAACCGTCACAATGCGTCAATTATACCTCCTGTCATGATAATTATACTTTGTGGGATAAGTTAGTCATATCTAACCCTGAGTGTGACAAAGAGGAAATCAAGGAGATGAATAAACTTGCGGCAGCAATTGTATTTACATCTCAAGGGATTCCTTTTCTTCATGCCGGCGAGGAGCTGCTGAGAAGCAAACCGGATAAAACCATGGAATATGGTTATCGGGATAACAGCTACAACAGCAGTGATGAAATCAATAGTATTAAGTGGAGCACAAAAAAGGAAAATCTGGATATGTTCCGATATTATCAAGGACTGATTGCTTTCCGTAAAAGCAATTCTGCATTGCGCCTGCGGAGTAAGGAACAGATTGAGGAGGCAATTATCTTTCGAGATAAGGAACCGGGTTTGGTGGCATATGAGATAAAGACCAAGGAAGAAGAATTGTTTGTGATATACAATGGAAGTAATAGGGAACGCCAGATTACGCTTCCGGCAGGTGAATTTGAAGTGTATATTAATAAAGACAAGGCAGGTACCACAGCTTTATCTAAGGAATCCGGTCAGGTCACGGTAGCAAAGGTATCTGCAATGGTATTAAAAAAGTGTGTGTAAAAAGATTAGGACAGGGTATGTGACAGTTTCTGGAATCCTAAAAACCACTAAATTTTGGCAGGAAAAAAAGAGTTTAAAACAGTAGAAAATGCTGTTCTTAAGGCTCAAACTATGTTATAATTGTAAGTAATAAATATTGGAGTGAATAGGGTGATTTTATGGGTCAAGGATTCTGTTTTTTAAAGGGGCAGTTGGTGGATTGCTCTCCAGGACGCATACAGGATTGCAATATTAAGCGCACCAAGGAATGTCCTTTGGATAAGGAGAAGAAGAAAGAAGAACCTCAGCAGTCCTTCTGTTGTGTCAAGGGGGAATTGGTGGACTGCATCTCTGGACGAGTTCTGGATTGTATGACAAAACAGTTGAAAGAATGTCCTTTGGATAAGAAAGAGGAAGAGGTGAAAAACGGATTTTGTTTTTACAAAGGGGAACTGGTAAGTTGTTCTCCCGGACGTATACAGGACTGCAACACCAAGAGGACAAGTAGTTGTCCATTAGAAAAGGAATAAAAGGATGGGGAGTGTTCCTCATCCTTTTTGTGTGAAAGGGAAGGAACTTGCGATGACAGAAGAATATATTATGATGCAGGACATGATACAGGAGCATAAGGAACGGATGGATCATCTGAAAAAATATTACCCCTTCTTTAAGCTGGCAGATAATGACTTGATGATGTGGAAGGAGGGAAAATACTCCTGTCTTGATATGGGATATATAACGCTGGCAGTGCTCCGGTTTTTTATAGATGAAAATAGCCTTAAGGATAAGGATGTAAGGTATGTGGAATATGAGCAGTTTTTGCATTCTGTTTTTGTGAGAGATTTTCAGATGGAGTTGACAAAGGAGGAGGAAAAGGAACTGTGTTCCTATCTGTTTGATAAACTTTTAAATGAGGGGAAACCGTTTTCCTTTCACTATTATGATCCAAAAGATCACCAAAAGAAAAGCTTTCGGGTGAAGCTGCTGGAAAGTAAAATTGTGGACAGTGAACTTTACTACTATATTACCCCGGATGCCATTGAGTTCTATTTAGATACCAAAGAAATCAAGGAGGAAAGCAGTATCAGCGTGGAACAATTGCTGCTTAGCAAGCTGATTGCAGCCCAGAATTTCAGGGGTGGTATTGAAGTGGTGAAACGAATTAACAGAGAGGTGTTAAAGCTGAAGCTGAAAAAGAATCAGATTTTAAACCTCTTAAGTGTGGATGTATTTGAGGGAAAGCAGGCATATGAATCATATGTGGGTGAGATTACCAAGTGGTTTCAGGAAGAGCAAAGATTGTTTAAAAAGAATACAGATCTAATTGCGAAAGCTTTAGCAAAGGCAGAGAGCGGCAGACAGGGCAGTGAAAATAGTCATTTTTATTCCATACTCAATGATATCTATATTCTTGAGGTGGAACTTAGGAAGGCAATGTATCAGCACAGTGAGCTTTTATCTCTGTGTACTTCTATGCAGCAGAATGTGGATGATATTGTGAAAAAATCAAAACTTAGCACTTTAAGAAATGCTTTTGATTTTCACCATGCCATGGGAAGAATGATGGAGCAGGATAATGTAGATGCATTGGAGCACTTGATGATACCTCTTTTTGGAATAAAATTAAAAAAGAATTTTAACCTGTTTCAAATAGAAGATATGATTCATTTAAAAGCAGAGAATGATGAGGATTTGGAGTTGGTATCGGAGGGAATGGAGGAAGATTACATCTTTGAGGATGAGCTTGAGGAGCAGCGAATCAACAATAATTTTGATGCGATTGCCAAGGTGCTTTTAGAATTTCTGCTGACCAGAGAGAGTTTTTCCTTAAGAGAATTTAACAGTGAACTGAAGAAGGTTTTGGGAGAAGGAGTGCTGGTAAATGGAGATTATTATACCTTTCTGATACACATGTGCCAAAAGGAAGAATATGATGTGGAGGAAATGAAGAAAAAACCGGAAACTTTTTTCGAGGAAATTATTTACAAATTATTGATTCGGAAAACGACCTATGACGGACTGGCATTTCGTCTTGTTCGAAAGGGCGAAGATACGGTAAAAATTACGGACATGTTGGAAATATCAGATATACAATTTGAGAAGGTGGATAGAGAATGGAAGAGAGAAATTTAGATAAGGCAATTGATATATTAACAAAACTGATGAATGGGGAAGAGGTGGGAAAGTCTTTTGATGCAGCATTGTATGAATCATACAGTACCAATGCAGAGGTCTATGAGCTGGTGCATCGCATATTGAGACGGATGAATATTCAACTTTATGAATACCATGACAGTCTATACGTTACCGCAGGTGAAAACAATCAGGTGTTTGGCTTTACCAATGGGGATTTGCGTAAAGAGCTGGGGTTAAAAGTGAATCGGGAGCTTTACATGTGCTATTTTATTATATATCAGATCATTACCTGCTTTTATAAGGATTCGGCAGGTTACAATTTTACAGAATATATTCGTATCGAGGATGTGATTACAGCGGTGGATGCTTCCTTAAGCCACATCATAGACAATTTAGAGATTTTGGCTGAGAATGAAACAGAGGAACACAGTTTTAAAACCATTGCCCTGATGTGGAATGAGCTTCCTGCAGCAACGGAGGAAGCGGTTCGGGCTGCCAAAAATTCCAAAGCAGGGTATGTTAAGCTGGTATTCAATTTTCTGGTAACCCAGCAGCTCATGGCAGAATCTCAGGAGAGATACTACTTAAAGGAAAAGGCAAAGGCATTTATCGAACATTATTTTGAAGATAACAAGGGAAGGCTGTATCAGATTATCAAGGGAGAGGAGCAGGAAGATGCCACATATTAATCGCATTCGTGTGAACAACGTAAAATATAATTTTGGAACTCAGTTTTATGATGATTTTATACTGCGTTTCTCAGGGAAAAATACCATCTACGATCTGGCAAACGGTGGTGGCAAAAGCATTCTGATGCTGCTGTTATTACAGAATATGATACCAAACTGCACTTTAGATGAAAAGCAGCCCATGGAAAAGCTGTTTCGCACCGGAAACGGTAACAGTACCATTCATTCTCTGGTGGAGTGGCAGTTGAATTCGGATCATATAAAAAACGGTTATCAGTATATGACCACAGGCTTTTGTGCAAGAAAGGGAAGAGAGCATGCCCAAGAACAGGGGCAGGAAAGAGAAAATGCTGTCATGGAGTATTTTAATTATGTGATTTTTTATCGGGAGTTTAATGATAACGACATTAAGAATCTGCCTTTAAGTAACGGCAGGGAGCGGATTACCTACACAGGATTAAAAAATTATCTAAAGGATTTAGAGCACAAGGCTCACAGTCTGATTGTAAAAATTTTTGATCGAAAGGGCGAATATCAGCAGTTTATCAGTCAGTATGGCATTTATGAGAGCGAGTGGGAAATTATTCGCGGGATCAATAAGACAGAAGGTCATGTGCGTACATATTTTGAGACCAATTATAAGACCACCAGAAAGGTAGTGGAGGATCTGCTGATTGAAGAGATTTTACAAAAGTCTTATTACAATCATACCGGTGAGGGGGAAGATTTTGCAAAACTTTTGTTGGATATTAAGAATAAGCTGGTGGAGCTTGCCAAAAAGAAAAAGGATATCCATAATTATGATCATCAGATGGAAGTATTGGAGAGCTTTCTGGGAAGAATTCAGTCCTTGAAGGGAATGTATCACAAAAAGGGAGGAATTGAAAAGAAGTTTGCCTGTGCTTATCATACCTGCGAAAAGGATCTCAAAGCATTATCAGAGGAATTGGAAACTCTTACAGACAGCCGCAGCAGCCTTTTGGACAGCAAAAGAAAGAAGAAGGCCATGGTGGATACTGCATTGGTACAGGTGGAAGCGGAGGAGCTGTCTAAGCTGGACAAAGCGGTGGATAGTGCAAAGCTGACCATTGCCGGATTCGAAAACCAGCTGGAAAACCATAGAAAGCAGTTGTTAGACAGTGAAAATGCCAATGATTATCTGGAATATTTAGAATATAAAAAAGAATATGAGGCAGCGCAGTTCGCTGTATCCGGCAACAGAAATCAGGATGAATTACAGGATTATTTAAGACAGTTATCAGCCTGTTTTTATACAAAATATCAGGAAAAAAGGCAGGAGTATACAGGGGAGCTATCTCAACTTATTGTGGTTCAATCCCAACTTTTGGATCAAAGCCAAGAGGAGCAAACAGGCTTACAAAATATGCAGGATGAAATTGCCCTGAAAAAAAGCAGATTGCTCTTATTGGAGGAAGAAAAGCAGAGGGAATTTGAAGTTCTGGAAACAAAGAAGAATCACACAAGTTTGCTGTTGTTTGAGGAAGCAGCTTTGAAGGCAGAGAGTACCCAGAAGGAGCAGGCGACGGCGGAAAATCTGTTGTTTTCCAGTAAGGAGGAAGAGAGGCAGGAAGAAGAAAGGCTTGTGGCTGTAAGGCTTAGAATGGGCGTACTGAAAGGGCAGAAGGACAACCTTTTGTCAAGGCAGGGGCAGTTGGCAGAATGGCAAAAGGAATATGGGGAGCAGCGGGACAGCATAGAGAAATTAAAGGAATTTTATGGACAGAAGGAAGAAAATTGCTTAAAAGAGGCGGTATTTTGTGAACTTCAAAACAATGTATTGGAGCAGCAGTGTATTGGTGAAAAAGTAAAGGAGCTGAAAAGGCAACAGGAAAGTTATAGGAATGGAGAGCTGCTTTTGCTGCCAGAGCAGATAGAGGAAGCACTGGAAATCATCAATGTGGGCAGAGAACGGGCAGTAACAGGGCAGTGTTATCTTAAGGGAAAATCCTTAGAGCAGCAGACAGAACTTTTAGAGATTTGCCCCATACTTCCATATAGCATTATCGTGTTTGAAGATTATGAATCCATACAGTATGACAAGAATTTAAAGAAGCTGGGGCAACAGGGCAGGCTGCTGCCGATCATTCATGTGAATGTCTTAGAAAACAGTCAGTGTTATGACAATATGATATTGGATTTTCTTGCTCCAGACAAAGAATGGTTTCTAACAAGAGAGATTTATGAAAAGCTTCAAAAAGATGTGGAAAAAATGATTCAGGAGCAGGAGAAAAAACGAAGGGTACTTCAGGGAAGGCTGGTGTTGCTCAAAGAAGATTTGTCTTATCTGGAAAATTATGAGATCCGGTTTCAAGGGGACAACGCTAGATGTTTAGAGGAATATGAAAAGAATAAATTGTCTCTTAAAGATTTAGAGAATGAGGAAGAAAATCTTCAGGAAACAATGCAGAGTTTGCATGAAACGAAATCTGCTTTGCAGGAAAAGCAGATGGATTTACAGAAAAGAATCCAAGAACTGTCAAGGGAAAAAAATCTATATTTGGAAATTGCACAGAGGTATGAGACTTATTGTGAGAAAGAACAAGCATTACATGAGATGGAACATGAGCTGACAGAAGACAGCAGGAAGAAAGAACAGCAAAAAGAAAAACACATAGAAACACTTACAAAGCTTGCAAAAGTAGAGGGACGCATGGACAACATCAACAATACTCTGAAAACGCTGGAGGGGTTTTGGGAATTGGAAATGCAGTCTTTTTATCAGGAGGAAACACAGTGTGTTGCGGAAGAAATTTCCATACTTACAATAGAAGAATTGCAGGTGAAATTTAAGGGAAGCAAGGCAGCTTATTTGGCACGCAATGCAGATTTGGCAGATAAGGAGAAACTGGCACATAATTATAAACAACAGATGGAGCGTTGTCTGAGCTCTATCAGCTATCGTGGCGGTGATTTGGAAAGGCTGAAAGCAGATTATGAGAATATGAGCTTAAGCAGCAGCAGCCTGGAGGAGCGAAAAAGCTGCAAGGAAGAAATTGGCAGACTGGAAGAAAGAATCCGTCAGGAAAAGAAAAATCTGGATCAACAGTCCGAGCAGGCGAACCGGAAATTTGGAAGCGTTGAACATGGAAAAACGCTGGTGCAGGAAAAGTATGGTGTATACCAGCCTATGAAGCTGTCCGGTCAGGAACTGCAGCAGTTTATCAAAGAATATAAAAAACTTTTAGCAGAGACGGAAGAACAGCTTAAGGAACTGCAGGAGAAAGAAAAACAGATGGAGAAGGAACAATCTGCCTTAGAGACAATGAGAGAAGATATGCTTCATATGATGGAGTCAGCAGGTATCGATTATCAGTCCCACCATGATACTTTACGGTTGGATAAGCCTTTGAAGCAGACGTACAAGGAATTGAAAGAGCTGTATGAAAAAGTCATGAAGGAAGAGTATCAACGCAGGGAGACTTTTGAAAAGGATAAAAACCGTTTAAAAGAGACTTTGATACTTACCAATGCCCACGAGCTGGCAGGGGAGGTGGAAAAGCATATTGTGAGCCCTGAGAGTGAATCACAGGCAGAAGAACTTATGGAAAATATTAAGGATACCATTTCCTGCATTCAACTGGAAAAGTCCGGGGTGGAAAAGGGCATTGAGGATATGGAAAAAATCAAGTACAATTTTGAAAGCCAGTGTATCCAAACCTGTATTAATATGAAGTCTGCCCTGGACAGATTGTCAAAGCTGTCGGGCATTGTGCTGGATGATAAAACCATACCAATGATAACCTTAAGTATCCCTTACATTAAAGAAGAACTATACGAATCTGCTATGTCAAACTATATTAATCAAGTTATTGAGACGGCAGACAGCTTTGGGACCGAAAATGAAAGGGTGAAATACATCCGCAGCCAGTTGGCATGGAAAAAGCTTTTTTCTGTTATTGTAAAAGATATGAATTTAATAAAATTGAATTTATATAAAAGAGAGCGGATTAAGGAGCAGAGCCGCTATCTGAAATATGAGGAGGCGGTAGGCAGTACGGGGCAGTCTCAGGGTATTTACATACAGTTTCTGGTGGCAATTATTCATTATATTACCAGTATGAATTCTGCCAACTCAGATCCCCATAAGCTGAAAAATGTTATTTTTATTGATAATCCTTTCGGTGCTGCAAAGGATGTATATATATGGGAGCCTATCTTTAAGCTTCTGAAAGCCAATAATGTGCAGTTAATTGTGCCGGCAAGAGGTGCGACGCCTGCCATAACCGGAAGATTTGAGGTGAACTATATTCTGGGGCAAAAGCTTATGGATGGCAGACAACAGACGGTGGTGGTGGATTATCGCAGTCAGACCCGGCAGGAGGAATTGGAGTATACCAGCCTTACCTATGAGCAAAACACATTAGAATTTTAGGAATTGCATATACAAAATGAATTGCATAAACAATTAGGGAAAAATAATGGAAGATATAAAACAATAAATACAGTGCAAACTTAATTAAAAAATAATTTGAAAAAATAATAAAAATAGTATTGACAAATATGGACTGCTATGCTATTATAAATTCATCAATCAACAACGAATCATTATTTATCTAGTTTTTAAACAGAGTTTGAAAGGAAACGTAAGAAAATTTCAAACAATGAAAACAGTAAAATAACTGGTGGCGTTGAAGATGTACAAAAAGACGGACAAAACAGTACAAGTCAGGAGGTAGATTCCGGTGAACAATATGGAGATGGCAATAAGCAGTGCATAGTAGTCAATGCAGGACTGGAGGATTGATTCCAATGGACAGGGAAGAAATTAGATGGAGTGCATGATACAAGAAAATGCCGGTTAGGAGGATTGATTCCAATGGAAATGTAATGAAACTTAATTCAATATGTGTGATGGATAAGTTGAAATCCTGAGCATAATCGATGAAAAAGAATTATATCTGTCTGGAATAATATCTTTGTTGAAGATTATCGTAATTATTTTCGGATAAATATTAGAATGAAAAAGGAAATCAAAGATAAAGATGTCCGAAAAAAGTGTTACTTATCCCATATTGAAACAATATCACAGTAAGGATGGAATAAGGTTGTGTAAAGAAACAGCTTATTTGGAGTATGAATCACCAAAGCAAATTAAGAGTTGATTTAAGCTGGTGATAGGTAAAAAATAGCAGATTCCGGATTTTAACCGAAGATACTCGGATTCTTACAGTAAGGGAGTCAAATGCAGGAAAACACATAGAGATCTTTGATTTATAGTAATAATGAAGAACTTAAAAGTACATATGAATTAGCAGTCGTTTTATAAAAATAAATGTAAAACGACTGCTTTTGTTTTTGACATATAATCTAGCATATGATAAACTTTTAAGTAGATTGGAGTGTTATACGCATTTTTAAATATTGGGGACTTGAGGTGAACAAATTATGGATAAATACGAATACCGTATAAAAGCAGAACAGATTAGAAAGCTGGCAGAGCAGGAAGACTTTGCATCTGCAATGAAAATTGCCAATACCATTGACTGGAATCGAGTTAGAAGTATACCGATGCTTTGTTTGGTAGGGGAAATTTATGAAAAAAATAACATGTTAGAGGAAAGCAGGGATGTCATGTTAATTGCATACGACAGGCATCCTTATGGGAGAATGATTATCTACTCATTGGCAGAATTGTCCATTCGTTTGGAGGATTATATTGATGCGGTGGAATATTATAAGGAATTTGTGCAGGTAGCTCCAAGGGATACAGGAAGATATATTTTGCAATACAAGCTTTATGAAGCACAGCATGTGGGAATCCAAGAGAGAATTGCAGTCTTGGAAGAATTTAAGCGTCATGAATACATTGAAAAATGGGCTTTTGAATTGGCTTATCTGTATCATAGAGCTGAGATGAAAGAAAAGTGTGTGGCAGAATGTGACGAACTGATCCTTTGGTTTGCAGACGGCAAATATGTGGAAAAGGCAATGGAACTTAAAATGATTTATGCTCCGTTGACAGAGGAACAACAGAAAAAGTATGACAGCAGAAATGATGTACAGATTGAAAAGTCCATTGCTGCCGTAGAGGCGGTGGCGGAAAAGCCAAAGGAGGAAGAACCGGAAATCGAAGTAAAGACCCATAATTATGGTATCTATGATACGGTTAATCTTCAAAAGGAATTGGCACGAAGCATGCAGCAGATTTTAGATGTGACTCAACAGGAGCCAACGGAGAAAGCCAAAGATAATTTTACCACATCAGAACAAAGTATACAGCAGCAAGTGATAAAAAAAGAAATCCATCAAAAGGAAGAAGAACCGGAGGAAGCTTTTGATGAAGAGCAGGTAATGGCAGAGGCTGCAAAGTTGTTGGGAAAAATTACAGGCATCAATCAAATAAGAAAAGCAGAAGAACACCCGCAGACAAGCGATGACATGGCAGACGAGCAAAAAGAGGATCTGGATAAGACCAAGGTGTTCGAATTCAATATTAACGAAGCACCTACAAAAATTATACCAGTGAAAGAGATTAATGCAGAGCTGCAAAAACAGATGGTGGGACAGGAATCCATCGAGACGATAGGTTCACAACATATTCAGGTGCCAGAAAAACCAGAAACTATGGAAAATCTGGAGAAAGCTGTTGTGGAAGATAAATCAATGGCAGCAAAACAAGAGAGATCTTATGTAACAGAAGTTGTGAGCCAGACAGAAATGCCGGAGGCAGAACAAGTTGAACATCCCACAATAATGCCTGATATGACAGAAACGGATAAGGAAGAGAGCACAGCATCTTCTAAGGAGGTATTTGCACAATCGGAAGAGGAGATTCTGGAGAAACAAGCTACCAGCCAGATGAATATTGAAGAGGTGCTAAAAGAATGGGAACGCATCAAAGCAGCTGCCAATGAAGAGGAGGAAAACTCACAGAATGAATCCTTGGAAGAAACAATGTTTGAAGCGGAAACAGAAGATGAATTTGACTTAATCACAGAAGAAATAGAACTTGAAGTGGTAGATGATGATGAGTTGGTGGACGATTCTTATAATGAGATAGAAGAGTTTGATGATGAACTGGAAGAGTTGTCTGACATGGAAAGGGAAGATGAATTTGACTTAATCACGGAAGAAATAGAACTTGAAGTGGCAGATGATGATGAGTTGGTGGACGATTCTTATAATGAGACAGAAGAGTTTGATGATGAGCAACAGTCTCACATGAAGGAATCTAAGAAAGAAATTTATGATTATGGAATTGATTTTGTGGAAACGGAAGCCACCAATGAGTTAGAAGAGGAACAAGACCAGCCGGAAGAAGTAGAAATGGATGACCAGTCAGAAGCAGACGATATGGAAAGTCTTCTGAAGGAAAGCTATGAT
>CAMWHJ010000027.1 GCA_947174015.1 uncultured Lachnospiraceae bacterium
CCACTTTTTCTTACGGTCTGTGCAGTAAATGCACAGACCTACTGAACAGTTACTACTTTTTCTAATTTTCTATGTTCCATCGACAACCTTAATGCTATATTATTCTTCTCCATAAATGAGCGGTGCCCTCATCCGTACCGCACAGTCTTGTATAAAACAGTTACATTTTTTATAAATCCATGCTGTTAAGAATTCTTTTTAGTCTTTCCGCCGCTTTTCTTGGTTCACTATCTGCCATAATGGCAGAGATCACTGCAATGCCGGCAATTCCGGTATCTCTCAACAAATCTGCATTGTCTTCCTTTACCCCTCCGATAGCCACCACAGGCAGATTTATTTTTTGACAAATCTCTTTCAGGGTATCTAAAGAGGTGGTCACTGCATCCTTTTTGGTGTCTGTCGCAAAGACAGCACCCACGCCCAAATAATCCGCCCCCTCTTTCTTCGCTTGACAAGCCTCTGTTAAACTATGGGCAGAGCAGCCGATAATCTTCTTATCTCCCAGCAGTCTTCTTGCCTCTGCCACCGGCATATCCTGCAGCCCTAAATGGACTCCCTCCGCATCCGCTGCCAGACAAATGTCGATTCTGTCATTTATAATAAGCGGAATATTATATTTTTTAGTAATTGCTTTTATGCGTTTTGCTGTTTGTAAAAATTCTCTGGTGCTGCATTTTTTCTCCCGCAGCTGTACCACAGAACAGCCTCCCTGAATGGCATGCTCTACAACCTGATAAAAATTCCTTTCACCGATACATCCCTGATCTGTACACAGGTACAGGGAATAATCTGTTTGTACTTTTTCCATATGAAATACCTTTCGTCTCCTATCTTGAAACTTATATGCAAAAAAACGGAAACCTTTACATCAAAAGATTTCCGTTTCCAATAAGAGCGATAGACGGGACTCGAACCCGCGACCCCAACCTTGGCAAGGTTGTACTCCACCAACTGAGCCACTATCGCATAAAGCGGGTGATGGGAATCGAACCCACGTATCTAGCTTGGAAGGCTAGTGTTCTACCATTGAACTACACCCGCATATTTTCTATTTATCATACGAACATTTAATATATTAACATGGCGTTTCGAAAAAGTCAAGAATTATTTTTTCTTTTTTAATTCTTATCTCAATCTGCTCCAAACAACCATCATTATATCACAAAATTCATAGTAAATCAAGATTTAAGTTTTTCCAATGCAAATGCCCAGAACCGGAATCGAACCAGTGACACGAGGATTTTCAGTCCTCTGCTCTACCAACTGAGCTATCTGGGCATATATATTTTTTATGTTGCAATTCAAAAATTTCAACCAACTTTTTCACCGCCAATAACATTATCTCCTTATCAGCGACTATCCCAGTATATATCAGCTCATGTAATTTGTCAACCATTTTTTGCATATGTAGCCTTTTTTCCTTCCTTATGAAGTAAATTCTTTATAATATAAAACGTGATACCACATATGCATCCCACGAAAATATATACACTAAATATTTCCATTTGTACCTTCGCCCTTATCTCCAAATAATTCCAGCTAAGTGCCATCTTATTATATATGCGTGCTATCATCCAATTTTGCAGAATTCTTGTTACGTTTATATAATTCCTGCAAATCCGCCTAAGATGCAATATTTCATTAACTTCATCTTATCACCTCATCATAAAACCTAATTTTTATCGCCCGACATTTTTCGACAGCCGTTTTTCGTCTTACTGTTACGCTAAAACATCAAGAATCCCACTGCCACCCCCAGCACAAATCCGGCTGCCACCTGTAAAGGTGTATGTCCTAAAATCTCTTTCACATTCTGTACATTCAGCTTTCCGGTGCGGTTAATATTATTGATAATCTCATTCAAAGTCTGCCCCATATGCCCCACTGCCCTTCTCACATTCACCGCATCATACATTACCACAAGAGAAAGCACCACCCCCAGTGCAAAAATAGAAGACTCCATCCCCTCCACTCTGCCAATCATTGTAGTGGCGGCAATCACAAAAGAAGTATGGGAACTGGGCATACCACCGGAAGCCGTTACCAGTGACCAGTCTATTGTCTTATTCTCCACAAAAGAAATGATCAGTTTCAATACCTGTGCAATGAACCATGCCACTGCCGCTGCAACTATAATTTTCATATATTTCTCCTTTCCCCACAACATAATTGTAACTGTTCAACACCTCACAGTTACACCGGATTTCTATTTCCGTTCCTAATGATACTGCTCATGAACCAGTGCGGCAAAAGCTTCTCCCCTTGCTTCAAAATTTTTAAAAATTCCATAGCTGGCAGCCGCCGGTGACAGGACACAACTGTGACCTGCTCTGGTTACCTGCTTGGCAAGGTTTACTGCCTCCTCTAAATGGGATACTAAATGCAGCCGCTCCCGATTCTGAAATTTTGGATACCCTGCCTGAATCTCCTGAAATATCCTCTGTCCCGTTGCTTCCATCAATATAATATGGGGGACGGGATGGCGACTCAGAAATTCTATCAGTTCTCCATAATCAATTCCCCTGTCCATGCCGCCAATCACCACGGTATCCGTATCGTTCAAGCTTGTCAGTGCCTGTATGGTGGTGTCACAGATGGTAGAAATGGAATCATCATAATATTTTACACCTGCCACAGTGCCAATATACTGGAGTCTATGCGGCAGCGGTTCATATGTCTTCAATGCCTGTGAAACTCCCTCGTCCCCAATACCAAAGGCTTTTGCACAAACATAGGCAACACCGATATCATAATAATTATGTATCCCAATCAGAGGAATCTCCTCTGTAGGAATATGATAAGTACGGTTTTCATAAGTGATGAAATCCTGATAAATGATCAATTCCGCACCGCTTCCCTCATAACCTGCTGAAATAATTTTAGCTTTACAGGCTCCATCCTTTGGCAATATATCCACATTGCAAATAAGAGTATCCCCTGCCTGCTGATTCTGGTAAATCTTTTCTTTGGCTGCCACATATTTTTCCATGGTACCATAATGATCTAAATGCTCCTCATGAATATTCATAAGTACCGCCCATTTGGGAGACACTGTCATATATTCTAACTGATGGGAAGACATTTCAAAGCAGACAATGGAATTTTCTGTTACCTCCTCTGCAATGTCAAAGGCAGGAATCCCGATATTTCCGGCTAAAATGCAATCCTTTTGATTTTCTTTTAAAATATGATACAAAAGAGTTGTAGTCGTGCTTTTTCCCTTTGTGCCGGTAATCCCCACAATCTGTTCCCGAAACCGTTGAAAGAAAAGTTCCGTCTGAGAGGCAATTTTGCAGGTATAAGTACTGATATCCTGCTCTAATACAATACCGGGACTTTTCATAATCAAATCATAATCATTTAAAGTTTTCTGGTAGTTCTCCCCCACCAGAATCTGAACATTCTCCGGCAAATCATAAGTCACAGGATTCAAATCTGCTATGGTGAGGCTTTCGTAGCCCCCCACCTTTTGCATCATATGATAGGTAGACTTTCCCTCTCTGCCAAAGCCTAAAATCAGCACTTTTTTATTTTTAATATATTTTTCTATGGTTTTTAACATATTGATTGCCTCCCAGCAAATACCCTACAATTCATAACACTTTTCCTTAAGAATTTCATCAAATTCCTTTGGCAGCAAATGTTCCTTATCATAAAAGTTATAGTATTCGTCTTCTTTTCCCTTGTTCTGTTCGTAAAGCCCTTCTGTTTTATAATAGGATAACAGTTTGGGCAATGTTTTCCCCTCTTTTTCCAGATTTTCAATGGTAAGGCAAATGGCAGTGTTAATCTCATCCCGGCTGCCCACACATTCAAAGGGTTTTTCCGGGGACAAACCAATCAACTGCTTCATGGTATCCAACATGGTACTATCATTCATCATATCCGCACCAAAAATCTCTGTCAGCCGCTGCTGACTTAAGAATGGGGAAAGAATCAAGAATACAAAGAGACATTTTGGACAGTGACCGCACCAGATATCCTGCTTACTCCCCACATTACAGCTTCGGAAAATATCGTGATATTCCTTGACCTTGGAAAATTCTCTGGCAATCTGAAATTCACTGAGAGGACGCAGCATACTAAAATAATAGGTCCCACTCTTAATATATTCTTCTTCATAGCTATGGAAGTCACGCTCAAATTTAAAGCTTTTGGAATACTGATGATTGACTGTGCTGCCTGCCACCGTACTCTCATTGGCACTGGATTCGTTGGACAACACAATGTATCTCAAATCATTCATGTAGGCTGCAATGGTGGCAGAAAATGCCACAATGGCAGAAAAAGGAGTATGCCCGTTTAAAAATCCCTGCTGATTCAGTTCTATCATCCGACGATCCAAGGTACGCTTTACTGCAATGACCTTTTCCATGGAATACCCGCCTGCCTTCACAGTATTCAGGGTAGCACCGCGAGGGTTGATAATATAGCAGTAATTACTGTCTTTCTGTTCTTCTAAAAGACTCAAAGTGACTGCTGAATCCTTGCCACCGCCAATGGGCACCATGCAGCCCTTTAAGCCTTCCTTGGTGATATAATTCCCCTTGGGCACCGTTCCCTCAGACACCAATTCCATAAAACTGTCCTGTTCTTCTGTAATGTGATTTGTGTAATAAAATTCCCCCAGTCCATAGTAGTATAACTCTTTCCACCAGGCAATCTGTGTTTCTTTCAAAGCTCCAGCCTGCACTCGTACTTTTGGGGCACAGGTGATTTTCCAATAACTCACCAATTCTACCATGCCCAAAGAAAATACCATTGTCTCAAACAATGCATTGTCTTTGGAAAGCTCTCCCATACGAGAGTGCTTTGGAAATTCCCAATAGGGAGTAAACTGAGACAGCCCCGGAATTTCAAACTCATAGGTAATACGGACTTTTTCTGGTGTTTCTTCTATATAATAGGACTTATAAATAAATTCCCGATAGGTTGTACGTAATTCTTCGTAATTCATCTGGAAACTCCTTTCCGGTATATATAAGATTCTCTAACTGTTCCATTATAATTTATATGTGCGGACTTTGCAAGAGAGTACCAGTGAAATCTCCATATTCCCAATTCCCCTGTGGTATTGTTCTGATTTTTATTTATCTATGATTGCTTTGCCTATATTGGGCTTAATGAGGCTTTCCATTGCATATTCCCAAAGCTTTGGAGCACCCTTTTCTATATTTGCGTTCCTGCCTAGAATCTGAGACAATTGTACCTGATGCTCTTCCCATGCCTTTCCATCACTCTTATGATTCAGTAGAATGGGCTGTATCCTATCTAATGCATTGGCAAAATTTGCTTCCGGTGTTTCATTTTCCTCAAATTCTTCCCACAATTCCCAGAGCTTTTCTGCCTGATCCTCGGGCAGAAGATGGAAAATTCTCTCTGCTGCCTTTTCTTCTCTTTCACGCTTGCTCTTATTGCCCTCTGTATCATAGGCATAGGTATCTCCTGCATCAATTTCCACCAAATCATGAATCAATACCATGGAAATCACATGAAGTACATCCACCTGCTCTTTGGCATATTCTGACAAAAATACTGCCATCATCGCCAAATGCCATGAATGTTCTGCATCATTTTCCTTTCGGATACCGTCTGTCAAATATGATTGTCTTTGTATCTGTTTCAGCTTATCTACCTCTGCGATAAACTCCATCTGCTGCTGCAATCGTTCCATCTTTTTCTCCTTCTCTACCATGCCAAAACATATAAATCTATCCTCTTGGCTCATTCTCTCAGCCTTCAGTGATAATTCCTGCAATGCATAAATTAAAGTACCTATACAATTTTTATTTTGTGGCATATTGATCAAATCAACCATCACAGGAATTGCCTCATTGCACTTCCACCCATAAGAACACAAATATATTTTAAGGCTTGGCATACTGCCAAGCCCCAAAAGCAAAAAAGTTAAGATTATCAATATGCATATTGAAATTTTACTTTTTTGCTTTTAATGAATAAAACATTGAAATACTTGCAAAGCAAAATGCTGCAAAAATGCACATCCATACTTCCATAAAATTCACCTCTTTAAATTAGAATTTATTGTTCTAAAGTTTCTGCAAACATCTGTTTTAAAATATCAGATGGTATATCCTGCTTCAAATAGATTTGTAACATTCCTTTTGGAGTAATTTTATAACCTGCCAGTTCTTCTTTGTGTGAAATGACTGCTTGTGCTTCAATGTTGATATGGTCTTTAAATGCTATCAGTCGCACGAAAGATTTACCAACATAATAGCTCGGCAATTTTGCCCACAATTCTTCCTCAAGTTCACAGGAAACGCTATCAAAAATCATCTGTCTTAAGTTATTGAACATATCAATAATCTCCGCAGGATATTTTTCTATATATTTTTTTACTTGTTCATTCATTAAGAATCACTTCCTCAAATACCGTTTTTTCTGTTTCTCTACAAACCAGAATTTATCTGGTTACTCATATTCCGCTCGGATGACAAGCTGTTTTGGAAGATCGAAGATGCTTGTTTTTAGGAAAATTGGATAGAAGTATTCTTCCGCCAAACGGTCAAACGCAAGCCACTCAAAATCGTGTATATGCTGACCTTCATGAAGTGTAAACCGTTCGCCTTTCTCCAGTAAGCCAGTATTGGAAATATCCATCAAGAAATAAATACAAATTTCATGATAATTGAGCTTATCGACATCTTCCGTGAAAAAAGCCTGATTCAGCCACAGCGGGCGAACAATGTGTGGTGTAATATTAAGTTCTTCTTCCACTTCTCTGACAACTGCATGTTCTGCTGTTTCGCCCATTTGAACTCTGCCGCCGGGCAAATAATAATAGGGAGAACGTTCATCGTGCATTGCCAAAATTTTGTTATTATAAATGATAATAGCACAGACCCTATAATTAAATTTGTCACCGCCTGATACATAGGTAATATCCATGATTATAAATCTCCAAAATCCCGATTGTGATGGTTTCATTTTAGCAGATGACTTTAGGTGTTACAAGGGAATATTAAAAACTTTGGCAAGTAGCATAAATGCTAAGTTTTTTGACAAAAGTTCACCGTTACATATTATATCGGGTTATATCGTTTTGATATCTTCCCTGACTACTGATAAGGGAAAAGTCAAGGGAAAGATGACACTGTAACATAATATAACATTTTATGGATGGCAGCCCGAACGAAAGATATGCTTGAATATTATAATTGCGGAGGACAAATGCTATGAATTATGTAAACGCTTATTATAATCCTAAACATAACTGTATTGATATTACTCATTTCGATGGCTACATTCTTCAGATTGACTGTGCCAAGGCAGAAGAAAATCTCAAAACTACACCAAACTCACAAGGACTGCTTAATGCTCTGGCTATCGACGATCCGCTTGAATATGCCCGGTTAGTGCTGAATGATGAAATGGCTGACTGGGTGTGGGCGGTGGATAATTTAAATATGTAAATTAAATAATGGATAAGCAAATCCGGCTATCAGTGATTGACAATCGGATTTTTCTATTTTATCCAAGCTCGGCAAGTTCAACTTGTGACTTAAATTATTTTATTTAAGTTTTGTTGTAAAATCACCGCTTTTTTACTTCAATTACATAATTTATTCTGGGTTACTGATTTTTTGTTGCCAAAATGTTGCCATACAAATCATACAATATTCCTCTACATGAATCAATTATTTTCAACCGTTCACCACAAATTTTTTATCTAAATTCGTTGCATCAATGCATGAACTGCACCATAAGCCCTTCCATATTCTTTCGACTCTTCTGAGTTTAAATATTCATTAATTATTTTACTAACAGCTTTTCTATACTTTCTGCTAATATCAACACATGATAGCACTTCAATTTTTTCGGAATTGTGCAAATTAGAATAAATAATTGATTCCAATATATTATCCTTTTTATACATATTATATAACTTATTTGTGTAACCATAATTACAAAATATATGTAAATACTTACGAATATTTTCTTCTGTAACTTCTATATGTTTAAAAAAGAACTCTAATAATGCTATCTGCGCATCATAAATACGTGATGTTTCCCATGTTACCATATCACAATACTTTACATATAAATTGAAATCATCAACCGATTTAAATACAACTTTTTCCTCCCTGATGAAATCTATTATACAGTTAAGAAACTTTGCAAAGCTACCTATATCCTCAATATATGGTAAATTTAACTCATCAGTTGAAATAAATGGAATATGATGTCGAAATAAATTCCCATCACTTATAATCAATAAACTATCACTTTCTTTTGAATAATATATACTAAACACACGATATTTTTCTATCATGTGTAGCGCATCTTTTATATCACTTTCTATTGCTTCATTAATTTTTTCTTTCTTAATAAAATCATCAATCCTTCTACAATCTACGCCTTTAAACTCCTTTTTTAACATTTCTGCATATCTTTCCATATCTTCTGCATCTTTCCATATTACAGAATTTAAAACTTCTTCAGCTAATTTTTGACGTAATTTGTGATTTTTGATTGCTTTTATACTTTCTAAAACTTGATGTGCTTTCTCCACTTCTTTATCATCATCAACATAACTGATTATGTACTGAGTTGGTATACTTTCCAATTCATTATTATTTATAAATCTTGTAATGCTATTCCTAAACTCAATGGTTTTTGAAATAGGTGCAATTGGATACACCACATTATAGCAGAACAAATTTTTTTGAGCTTCCAATTTATCCATCTTTAGCTGACTCATCAATACAGACTGAACTTGAGGAATATCTGATAAACTCATCATCAATTCATTCAAAAAAATGTCATCTGTGTTCTTTAAATACCTTTCAATTAGTTCATCTATAAATTGAGCCTGTTGTGACCCTTTTCTGACAAGTTGCTCATATTGATACGAATACTTCTTTTTTTCTAACGCTATATCTGTTATAAGACTTACTAAATCACTATGAATTATAATATCTCCCTGGAGTATCACAGAAGCTAATAAGAATGGTCTATCCCTTATCTCAATGCTATCTTTAATTTCAAGAAGTTCTTTGAGAAATTTGGTGGCAAGTTTGCTGCCGAGTTCTATATCCATTCCTGTCATATATAATTCTTCCGCAGCAAGTATTATTACTTCGCTCCAATGTGGATCAAGAACGTATTCCTCCAATTCTCCCTGCTCCATACCAATTTGCCATTTAGAAGCCATTTTTATTGCGGCAAAATATTCTTGGAAAGTCAAATGAATAAAGCTAAATTGTCCAACACCTCTCTCATCAACCCCTACCTCTCTTAGAAATCCAGCCTCTGTCTTAATATAGTTTATCAAAGAGTCAACTTCTTTCTCTATTTCAATATCTCCTTTATTATATTCTTTTTTTGAATACACCTCTGTAATTTTTTGTCTAAAATCTATTTCGGTAATAATACCATCATCACTATTACCTTGCATATAAAAAGCAATAGGTGACAATAACCCAATCAATAACCTTTTAGGAACATATTCTTTTCCATAGCTGCTCCGTTTTTTTACCCAGTTTTCAAGCAAAGTTGTGGTTGCTATGTCGTATAATTCAATTCTATTTTCCGGCAATGTTATGCCTTGATACTGGATAAGACATATAACCATCAGAAGCAATGGCGTTTTTGCCAACTCATACACAGAGTTATTTTCTCTTATATTTCTTATTAAATATTTCGCATTTTCTTCATCATAATTATCACATTCAACCGCTTTATACCAGTTTCTTATAAAATCATCTATTTGATTTCCATTAAACGGCAGTAATTCATAATGATTAAAATGTGCATCTAATCTTGTTTCATTATAACCAATCTTTCTTGACGTAACGATTACTCTACATCGTGGATTTTGTGCTACAAAGAGATTAATATTATCAACAACATCATGCCTAAGAGAAATATCACCAATTTCATCTAATCCATCTAATAATACAACCAAATATCCATTAAGTATTGCGTCCATATAAATATTTTGATTTTTTAAGTTTAATTCATTTAATATAAATGAACTTAAATCCATTTGTTCAGCCATCATTTTTTTTGCATAGATAGCACACTTGATATATACAGGAATTTCGGTAGAATATTGCTCACGATGAGTGCAGATATCAAACATAAACCATTTTAGCAATGTACTTTTTCCCGCTCCTGGATTACCTAAAACCACAGCTTTTCTCTCACTCACTAACAAGTGAGATATTGGTAAAGAATGCTGTTGATTATTGATATTGCATCCTAGCAATTGGTGTACATATAGGTCATTCAGACTGACCTTAACTTGAAGAGCATTAATTTTAGGCGAATATCCAGAAATATCAACATATTCAAATTGCCTTACAATACTCTTGTCATACTCCTTTAAATCAGTAGTATACTTTTTCCACACTTCATAAGCAATTTGGTCGGAAAATTGCATTTCAAGATATTTTAAAACTGTTTTTATTGTATCAATATCATTCTTAGCACTTAACATTGCATATAAATCTTTTATCTCTAAAATATTGTCCTGACTAAATTTAAAAGATTTTCTTGCCTTGTCAATACTATTTTGAGAATAACTTTTTTGTTTTCTTACAAGCATCACTATGTATAGCTCATCATAATCATTGTTTAAATTAAACTTCAAGAACTTATTTAAGCAATCTAAAACCTTTGAAAGTGATTCATCTGCTGTAACTTGAATAGCAATTTTCTTTTTTTTATCACGCAAATCAATACTGGGAAATTGTTTGTTTTCTACATAATTTATATTTTCTAGCTCGCACTCAAATACTGCATTAAGTAATTTTATAAGGGCATTTTCTGCATGTACATTAATACTAAATTCACCATTAAAATTTAAGATTTTCACTTCTTCTGAAAATCTTGAAAGTAACATTGCAATTCTCTCCAACATAATTTCTTGATTCACAACACTATACTCCAATCTTTTAATCATATTTTTAGAAATAAACTTTGGCTAATCATGATCTCTTTCCATCACCTTTAACCTATCCGCAATTTCCTCTAGCTATTGCAATAAACTTCTTGTTATTCCCCCCAACCAATATACAACCTAAATATATATTTCTCTTATCTACATGGCGCTAGTGCCATGTCTTTCATATCACCAAGGAAATTCGACTAACTGTCTATCCCATACAAATTCTATTTTATCGCTTGCACTTTCAAATTGCCACACACATGGATAAAATGTGCTATTTAAATGCTATCCCCATAACGAGCAGAATCTAATCTTTTCTCCATAACCTCATAAACCAATTTTACACCATTTTCTAATTCATAAATCCCATGCCCAACGGTTTTATAACCCCTATGTTCGTACAAAAATACCGCTGAAAGCGATGCATCCAGAGTTACTGTATCATATTCTTTTGCAATTTCTGCTTCTAAGCAATTCATAATATAGGAACCACACCCTCTATTTTGACGGCTAGGCAGCACATATACTCCGGTAATATGATTTCCGTCATAACACCCTGTTCCGACAATCACATCATTTTCCATCAATACGCCCATATTCCCGGATGCAATCCCCTCTAAAATATGTTCCTTGCTATGATGTCTGCAAAAGAAGTCCACTACTTCTGCTGGATAATAGTAAGGATATATTGTTTTAATGGTTGTATGCAAAACATCATAAATTGCATCTGCCATATGAGAAGTGGCTGTTATATATTTCATATTTTTCTCCATAAATCAAATATTTGTAACTAAACTATTATTTTTTCGTTTGCATGAGCATACAAGATTCTTTTTGGATTATAACTCATAATGTTATCCCAGTCTTTTTTAAGTTTCAAATTATCATTATAAGCAGCTAAATAGTTAATAGGTTCTAAATCTCCAACAATGCAATCACCATTATCCAAAATTACAGAAATGCTATCTTCACTATGACTTGGCGTAGAAATGACTTCTCCATTAATTCCCATAGCAAATAGAAAATCTCTGCTCTCAGGACAACTTATCACCGTGGCTTTCGTTTCATTAATTGGTTTATATTTTAAGCGGTTATTCCTGCTAAATATTTCATCAGCAAAATGGACATAGTTGATCTGCGTATCTATCAATAAAAGTTTTACGCCTTGCTTCATCAGTTCACTGATAATACCAATGTGATCCGGGTGATAATGCGTAGCTAACACATATGTTATATCCGGGATTTCTATTTGATTTTTCCTAATCTCTTTATAAAATACTGATAATGTTCCTGCATAGTCCGTATCAATAAGCAAATTTGCATCATTTCCATGCAAGAAAAATGTATTTGTATTTCCGTATCGCAATTTTATCAATTCGAGAGGTTCTCCTAAATTTGTTACTCTATTGTACCATGGAATACTCATAAATACAGTAATATAAACATTTGGAAATAGTGTCAATATTAAATCATAAATCTTTAGCTAATGGCAACAAAATTTCCGTCCATTCTCCGTAAATACAAATAATACGGATAATGGCAGATAATATATAAATCACCTGCCATTTAAAATAATCTGCGTAAAATTTTTACTATTCAAACTCGGCAAGTTCAGCTTGTAACTTAAATTATTTTGTTTAAGTTTTCCGCAAAAAATGCCCCTTTTTTACTTCTATTACACAATTTATTCTGGCTTACTGATTTTTTGTTGCCAAAATGTTGCCACACATTTATTATATCAAAGTCAACAAAGAAAGCAACTGCTTTTACCATAAATTCAGAAAATGAAACCGAATTGCATTACACTGGTGAAGTCATCTCTATATGATTGCCCTCCGAATCTACAAATTCGCAACCCAATTATCATCAATTTTGGTTATAGGGAAACATATTTCTTTCCCCTGAGTTTTTAACTTAAGAGTTTCAATATCATCTACGCTAATACTCGGCAAACAATTACTTCCAAAAATATGCTTTTCATTTGCAACCTTGTATGCAAACAGTCCGAAGCGAAAGCCATTTATTTCAAAGACACTATATAGATTATCTCTTTCCGTAACAGACTGTTCAAAAAATTCTTCATAAAATTTTATAGATCGATCCATATTCTTTACACAGATATAAAGAGAGCATATATTACAATTCAATACTCCTACCTCCGTAAATCCCGGTTTTCATCATCACTTTTTTCATTTTAATGCAACTATCCAAAAACATATTGCCGAAATCAAAGATATCGGTGTCATAATATATTTTTCCTTCTTACTTTTCGATATAAAATTCATAACCGTATTTAAGGAAAGATATACCGCCATAATGATCCCAATTATCTTTGTGACATTGCCTGAAAACCATAATGGTATAAATCCACCCATTTGCAAAATTATAACCTCAAAAAACATCTGCAAAATAAACTGCGTCACTAAGACAATTCTCAATTTCTTAGGAAAAACTTTATATTGCCCTCCCATTGTCAACTCACCTAATGGTAATCCACAAATTATAAGAATTGACAGTACAATTACTATAGCAAAGGCACTTGCACCTATTATAGCTACCATAATCAACCTCCGTAAATTAGTATTTTTCCCCTAGCACTACTTTTTTAGAAAATCACTGAACTCTTTTAATTCTTTTTTCTTGTCTTCTGAAAGACTATTAAATTCAGTGTTTTGAATTGCGCCCTCCAGAGTGTATAAATGCACAAGACAAACTTGGGGATATTCTTGCTTTAGCTTTACAAAAGCCTGTTTGGCACCCAACTCAATAAGTTTTTCCGAGGAATCAATTCCAATACTTATTAACTTTCTTTCCATTTCTTTTCCAATATTCATCATAGATGTTAATTCTGACATTTTTTCTCCTTATGCGCTGTAATAATTGTATAGCTATATGCATTTACTGTTATGCGGCAATTATCAATATTTATATACCAATTCTTTCCATTTCTTGTTACAATGGCATTAACAGAATTGATTTTATCTTTACACCACTCAACAACATTATCTGTATCTAAAGACAAATTTCTTTTTATTCGCACTATACCTAATTCTGTAGTATGCAATTTATCTAAATTTTTCAGTAATTCATTTTCTACACTCATTATGTTTTTCCCTTACCATTTCTTTCAGCAAATTCTATTGGTTGTTCCCAACAACAAAAACATTATACCATATCATCCTACGAAATTCATCCATATTTCTTAAAAAGAATGTGGATCAGTGAGTTTATCTATTTTTATATGCTTGCTTAGTAAGTCATTTAGCACAACATATTCCTCACTTCAAAATTTTAAGAATATGTCTCCCCTAGGCATGGCCAGATACGCCTTTTGTTCGACAGAGCGAAAAAAGACATCTGGTTAGGTGGCAAAAGCCCCCTAAAACCCCCAATTACGGATAAAATATGAAAGCTAAGTAGGTTTCCTTCCTGGGACTTGCTTTTCTAAGTAGGTTTCCTACTTAGCCGAAAAAGACTTTCCCTCAAGTCGTCCTACGAAGTATACATTTCCCCAAAAAGCATTCTCCCATGACGACAAAAACATCTAACATCATTCTATAATTTCCTTAGCAAGCTTGCAAAACCAAATAACAAGAAGGGAGCTGATAGCTATGACGGTGAACAGCATTGCACTGACCATTGATGAGGCATCCGAGTACACAGGAATCGGACACAACACTCTGCGACAGCTTATTGCATGGAAGAAGATTCCCACACTGTATATTGGCAAACGGATTCTCATTCGCCGGGAGATACTTGAACGGTTTATAGAGCTGAACGATGGCAATGATCTCCGCAATAAGTCAAGTGTGGTTAGAGCAGAGTAAATAACCTTACTCAAAAAATTAGCAAAAGAAGTTCAGAAGAATAGCAAAAATCATAACACAGGCAGCCGGAATTATGTTATACTGATTGTAAGCATATCTTTCAGTTCCGGCTGCCGGAAAGGAGATTACTTATGGCAAAAGGATCTGTAAGAAAAAAAGGCAAAAAGTGGTATTACCGCTACTATGTAGAGGACGCAAGCGGCAACAAGGTTCAAAAGGAATGTGTCGGTACGGAGAGCAAAGCAGAAACGGAAAAGCTACTCCGTAAGGCAATGGAGGATTATGAGGAAAAACTGTTTGTGGCAAAAACAAACACCATCACTCTTGCCGACCTTCTGGATATGTGGGCAGAGGAAGAACTAAAGACTGGTTCCTTATCCAATGGCACAGTGGATAACTATCTGCATGCTATTAAGAGAATCAAGCAACATCCAATTGCTGACAGAAAGTTAAAGACTGTTACAGCGGAACATTTACAACAATATCTTGACCTATTGGTGTTCGGTGGAAAATCACCAGATGGAACAGCATACAGAGGATACTCCAAGGATTATATCCATTCCTTTACCGCTGTCCTGAACCAGAGTTTTCGGTTTGCGGTATTTCCGAAAACCCTCATCACCTTTAATCCGATGCAGTATGTAGTCATTCATAAAAAGAATGAACAGGCAGATATTTTTGCGGAGGATACAGTAGACGATGGAAAGTTGACCACAATCTCGCACGAACAGTTTTTGTCTCTGGTCAATTTTCTGGAGCAGAAACACAATCCTGCTGTACTTCCGATACAGATTGCCTACTATGCCGGACTTCGTATCGGTGAAGCCTGTGCCCTGATGTGGAAGGACATCAACTTTGAGGAACAGTATCTTACTGTTAGACGCAGTGTAAGGCGGAATGGTGCAAGGAAAAGGGTAGAGATCGGAACCACCAAGCGGAACAAAATCCGGACGGTGGATTTTGGCGATACTCTGACCGCCATCTTGAAAAAGGCTAAGAAGGAACAGCTTAAAAATAAGATGAAATATGGTGAGCTTGGTTGCCAAAACTATTACAAAGAAGTGATGGAAAAGAACCGTATCCATTATGAATTGTATGCTGTACCTTTGACAGAAGACACACCAGAAAGTTACCAACCTCTTGACCTTATCTGTACAAAACCTGATGGATCATATACTTCATCAGAACAAGTTGCTTCTATGTGCCGGACAGTTGCAAAGAAGATTGACGGACTTGAGGGATTTCACTTCCACTGCCTTAGACACTCTTACACCACGAATCTGCTTGCAAATGGAGCAGCCCCGAAAGATGTACAGGAACTGCTAGGACACTCTGATGTAAGCATTACTATGAATGTATATGCCCACTCCACCAGAGAGGCAAAACGTTCATCTGCCAGACTGCTTGATAAAGTGGCAGGCATCAACTAAAAAACTACATTCCCTTGAGGGGAAATTGCAAGGTCAACTTCAAGGGAAAAATGGTATAATTCCGATATGTGACACTTAGAAAATCCCAAAAATACAGGAAAGTTAGAGAGAAAATTCGCTAAATCCCGATTTTTCTGTTTCTGCACAAACAGGAAATTACTTCTTTCTTATCCAGCATACTCCTTTAAAAATAATTCCTCCGCTTATCGCAGCTAAAACCAGAAAGCCTCCCGTTGATTCTTTTTCCAAAACCATCCAAATACAACTTGAAAACAAGTATATAATCCCAATAATCAAAAGTATATATTTTTCATGGTATTCTCCAAAACTGGAATTATTAAATTGTATACTTCATAGGTGTAAACCTAATTCCGTCTATTTCTTGCTCATCAGATTGCGGCTTAAATCCTATATGAAGATAAAATGGCTTACCATATGGAGACGAATTTAAAGTAATCTCCTGTAGTACGGGGTTATCTTTCAAAATATCTGCTAATAGATACTTAAAAATTGAAGTAGCTACACCTTGACGATGATACTCTTTCTTGGTGAACACCAAGTTGATATGTGTTCTGTTTGAGCACATACCTATAATGCCAAAGCAAGGGCTTCCGTTACTTCATTGCCATGTATTCTTCGTATTTCATACATCTTTTTACCTCATAAATCCCTAATTCTTTTTATTGGCAACTGCCGCTTCAATAAATCCTTTAAACAATGGGTGCGGTCTGTTTGGTCTGGACTTTAATTCCGGGTGTGCCTGCGTAGCAAGAAACCATGGATGATCCACCAACTCAACCATTTCCACAATGCGTTTATCGGGGGATAAACCAGAAAGCTTCATACCATTTTCCGACAATACATTTCTATAATCATTATTTACTTCATAACGGTGTCTGTGGCGCTCATGAACCGTTTCCTCACCATAGACCTGATAAGCCTTGGAGGTTTTGTCAAGAACACATGGGTAAGCACCCAGTCTTAACGTGCCGCCAATATCCTCCACACCATCCTGATCCGGCATTAAATGAATGACCGGATGGGTGGTATCGGGCTTCAACTCCACACTGTGGGCATCGCTGTATTTCAATACATTTCTTGCAAATTCCACGATGGATAACTGCATTCCAAGACATAACCCAAGGAAAGGAATCTTATTCTCCCTTGCATAGCGAATGGCAGAAATTTTGCCTTCCACGCCTCTGTCTCCAAAACCACCGGGTACTAAGATACCATCTGCATTTCCTAATATTTCCGCTGCATTATCATCTGTCACCGTCTCAGAATCCACCCAGTGAATATTCACCGTGGCACGTTCAGCAATTCCACCATGTTTCAATGCCTCCACCACACTGATATAAGCATCATGGAGCTGAATGTACTTGCCCACCAAGGCAATATTTACTTCCTTATTGGGATTTCTCAGGGCTTCTACCATTTCTTTCCAATCCGTCAAATCTGGTTCCGGGCAATCCAAGTGGAGACACTCACAAGCCACCTGTGCCAAATGTTCTTTCTCCATGGCAAGGGGAGCTTCATATAAATATTCCACATCCAGATTTTGTAATACATGATTCTTTGGCACATTACAGAACAATGCCAGCTTGTCCTTTATTCCCTCTTCCAAGGGCAGTTCGGAACGGCAGACTATCACATCCGGCTGAATTCCCATTCCCTGCAGCTCTTTTACACTTGCCTGGGTAGGCTTTGTCTTCATCTCCCCGGATGCGCGCAGATAGGGAATCAATGTCACATGAATCAGCATGGCATTTTCATGTCCCACCTCATGCTGAAATTGTCGGATGGACTCTAAGAAAGGCTGGCTTTCAATGTCACCCACAGTTCCACCTACTTCGATAATAGCAATAATGGTGTCTTCATCTGCAAAATTGCGATAAAATCTACTCTTAATTTCATTGGTAATGTGAGGAATCACCTGTACGGTTCCTCCACCAAAGTCTCCGCGGCGTTCCTTCTGCAATACGGACCAGTAAACCTTTCCTGTGGTTACATTGGAATTCTTATCTAAGCTCTCATCAATGAAACGTTCATAGTGTCCTAAATCTAAATCTGTCTCAGTACCATCATCCGTTACAAACACTTCGCCATGCTGAATAGGGTTCATGGTACCCGGATCAATATTAATATAAGGATCAAATTTCTGCATGGTAACTTTATAGCCCCTTGCCTTTAAAAGCCGCCCCAGAGATGCCGCCGTAATACCCTTTCCTAAACCAGATACCACGCCCCCTGTCACAAAGACATATTTTACTGCCATTCGATGTTCCTCCTTTGAAATATATAACATAAAAGTAAGCTTACCTGTCAGATTTCGTTTTTTTTTTGAAAGACAAGCAAGCTTTTGGCTCCAACTATATTCAATTATAATATTATACAATGGGTTTTCTTTAAAGTCAATGAGTGGTGATTGGGAATTGATTCATTTCTTTTTCTTCCAATTTTGTCTTAAATTACTTATGTTACATTCGGCAATATTTGCTGCTTGTTTTCTATTGCTCCCAATATTGATAGTACATTCCCTGTTTGCTGATAAGTTCTTCATGCGTTCCCTCTTCCGCAATCTTTCCTTTGTCCATCACATAAATGTAGTCACAATTTCGAATCGTCCGCAATCTGTGGGCTATCATGATACAAGTCTTACCCCTGCAAATCTCATCCAGTGTCTTCTTGATTCCTTCTTCGGTAATCGTATCAAGATTACTTGTGGCCTCATCCATAATCAAAATATCTGGCTCTCTCAGCATGGCTCTTGCAATGGCAAGACGCTGTTTTTGTCCGCCGGAGAGATTATTACCATTTTCATCCAACACAGTTTCGTATTTCATCGGAAGATTTTCAACAAACTCATCCGTCTGACACAGCTTACATACCTCTTGAATTCTTTCATCACTGATGCTCTCATCTCCCATTCTTAAATTATTGTAAATGGTATCTGAAAACAGAAAAATATTCTGGGAAATATAGGCAATGTGTTTTCGGATCGAATCGGGCGAACAATCTGATAAATTTTTCCCGCCTATGGAGATCTCTCCCTGTTCCGGCTGATAAAATGACATCAAAAGCTTTGCCAGGGTAGTCTTTCCGCAGCCGCTTTCCCCAATCAGAGCAACCTTTTTTCCCTGTGGAATATTTAATGTGATATCTTTCAAAACAAGATTCCTGTTTCCATATCTGAAATCCACATGATGGATGGCAATATCACCGCAGGATACATGCATTTTATTATCATTTTCTTCCTTTGGTGCATCCAGAACATCATTCAAACGCTCTGCTGCCACAACTGCCGTCTGAAGCATAGGCTGCAGATTAATGAGATTTTGTACCGGTTCCAGGAAATATCCAATCAGGTAATAAAAAGTGATCAGCATGCCAATGGTTATGGTGTTTTCCACACACAGAAACGCTCCAACCCACATGAGAATTACTGTCCCAATGGAAGCTGCCACCTCCACAAGAGAATCCTGCAAAGTATAAACCACCGAACCCTTTACCCCTTGGTTTATCAGTTTTGTAAATAATTTTTCCGTTTTCCCTTTTGCCATTTCTTCATACTGATAAGCCTTAATGGTTTCCATTCCCTCCAGAGACTCTTTTAAGTATGAGGTGACCTGTGCATCCTGTTCCATAATGTTATAATTTATATTTTTGATCGGCTTTCGAAACAAGAATATAATAAGTGCATAAACAGCCATAGTTATCATGGTAACCACAAATAACGCAGGACTGATGGTATACAGAAATATGCCGCAGACCACTGCCATAATGGTGTCAAGCATAATGGTCAATGTCGTGGTAGAAATTGCTTCCCTGATCTCGGATGCATTCTGAAAACGTGACATCAATTCCCCCGTTTTCCTTGTCCCGAAAAAATCAGTTGGCAAATCCACCATATGATTATAAAAATCCAATGTCAATGGGATTGCCACTTTTTTTGAAGTCAGTGCCAGCAAATATCCCCGCAGTACCTGCAGCAACGCCCGAAACAGGTAGAGCACAATAATGGAGATACATACGGTATTAATATTTGCAAAGACAACACTCAATTTCTCTTCTATTTTTTCCACAATAGATTCGGAAGAATAATCATGATCGTGGTCATGCTCCCCCTCTTCTGCCATCACCTCACCATTGACATCACCAACCACCACTGCATCGTCAATCACATACTGAAAAATAACGGAACCAAACAAATTGATTGTTGATACCAGAATGGAGACTGCAAATACAAATGCAAGCAGCTTTTTCTGTCTGGTGATAAACCGAAAGTATCTGCTCATCGTGCCTTTGCATTCATTCTTTTTTTCGAATTTTTCATTTGGCGAGAATATCACAATCTGTCCCTGCCAATAACTGAAAAATTCTTCCATGGGCATTTTTGTAATTCTGTCTTTTCCCGGATCGCCGATCACTACATTGCCATTTTTCATCTGATATACGACAACAAAATGTTCAAACTTATTTTCATTCAACACACGGGCGATAAACGGAAATACAATTTCCCCCTGTTGGATTCCTTCCAAAAGTTCATCCGGACTGCCTTCCAACCCATCTGCATCCATTCCAAGGCTCCTTGCTCCTGTAACAATTCCATATACATTAGCCCCCTGATTGTCTACTTTTATCAGACTGCGAAATCTGGCAATGGGCAGCTTCAATCCATAATACCTGCTTATCATAGACAAACAGGCAGCTCCGCAGTCCCTTTCATCATGTTGAGTAATATGTGGATATTTCATGATATAGTTTTATCCTTTCCAGACAGAGAACCATGTAAAATTTCAAGATTCTGCCTTGTAGTTAAATGCTTTTATTAGGAGGCTGCGGGGGATTTGACCCTCGCAGCATTTTTCAAATATCCATATTTGATGCATTAGAATATTTGAACATAAATTGTTTTTAATTTGACAGACTTTTAATAAATTTCTACCCATCTATAGCATGTACTAACGCCATGATATCTCTTGCAATGTAGCTTTATAAGGTACTTGTTACCTGAATAATGACTGCAGATATTGCACTTCCACAGACCACCGCCACCATTAGTTTCTCTCATTGCTGTTTCTGTCATTTTTCTCATTTTTCTTCATTACCTCCAAATTTGTTCTAAAATTTATTAAGTTACTTTTAACAATATTTGCTGCTTTTCCTCCTTTCATAAACAATACTAATCAGGAGAAAAAAAGGTTGCAAAATTTTTATTTTTTAAATTATAGATTACGTTTATGTTTGAGATTCCTTAGGTTTGTGTTATTATTTTATAGTGAATAATTTCACATTTAATCATTTTTCTTTTAGTTGCAATTCATTTTGAAGAATTGGATTACAGTTATTTTTGCCATAATTATTAATAGAGTAAAACATAACGATGTCCTTTAGACGGTCCACCATTTTTGTTGCAATGTGCTATGGCAGCTTCCTTTACCTTTTTAAGACTTCCGAAACGTCCGCATGAAAATACTTTATAGCACGCTACACAATATGCATAATGTGCAGCTCCTCCATTAATATTTCTCATAGCTTTTTCTGTCATTTTAATCATTTCTTTCTTTTCCTCCAAGTTTGTTTTAATTTGCTTTCAGCAATTTTGCTGCTTGTTCCTCCTTCATAAACAATACTAATCAGAATAAAAAAAGGTTGCAAAGTTTTTTATGAATTACTGATTTCATTTATAATTTTCAAAAATTATTTAAATAACCAGATAAACAACTATTATTTCTATTGCTTTTTCTTTTTCTGTGATCCAATACCTTCAGGGTGCATTCACAACGGTAAGCGGTTCACCTTTCGCCAAAATGACTTCATTTTAAGAACTTCCTGTATTTCGGAGGTGATATGAATGGAAAATAAGATGAAAGATACATAATATGCTTGGCATTCTTGTTTCCGTTATCAGTATCCTGCAAACCTCACATCACAATAAACATCAAAAAAGCAACCGCCCGACCAAGGTTTCGGTTGCTTTTTGAAGCCACTATTAACCAAGGTAAACCGTTTGCTCAGATACACCTCTTCATTTTTAGGGGAATCGTAAATATCCTATGAGATGAAAATCAAAAAAATACTCAACTTTTATAATACTATGAAAAAGCCAAATTTTCCCCACAGGTATATTTATTACTGTTCACAGATTCTCTATGATTAGTAACTTATTTCTCCACATAACACAAAAAACCAACCATCTTACGATGGTTGGCAAAAATTCAATTTTTATAAAATACTAAGTCAAATCATGGTCAATTCCTGACCCTTGTATCTGAAAACCCTTGATTTTGGCAAGACTTAGTCTACTGTATAAGGCATTAAAGCAACATGACGTGCTCTCTTGATAGCTACGGTCAATGCTCTCTGATGCTTTGCACAGTTTCCTGTGATTCTTCGAGGAAGAATTTTTCCTCTTTCAGATACGTATCTCTTTAACTTATTGGTGTCTTTGTAATCAATTACATTGTCTTTACCGCAGAATACACAAACTTTTTTTCTTCTGCGTCCGCCTCTTCTCTTCATTGGAGAATCTGCTCTATCACTCTTTGTATAAGCCATTGTTCTGACCTCCTTTTAGTCTTAGTTAAATGGTAGTTCTTCGTCAATACCTTCCGGTATATTCATAAATCCGTCACCTGCATCCATGGCTGGGGCTGCCGGTCTTGCTGCCGGTGAAAATCCACCGTCACTGCCGCCTGCTGCTCCCTTACTGTCTGCAAATTCCTGATCCTCAATCACTACATCCGTTGTATAAACTTTCTGACCATCCTTATTTGTATAGCTTCCTGTCTGAATTCTTCCGCTAACTAAGACGCGCATCCCCTGACGAAAATACTTTTCTGCAAATTCTGCACTTTTTCCAAATGCCACACAGTTGATAAAATCCACTGTCTGTTCATTGCTTCCCTCATTTCGTCTGGCAAATCTTCTGTCTACTGCCAAAGAATATCTGGCAATGGCTAATGATGTATCGTTCTGTGAATAACGAACCTCAGGATCTCTTGTTAATCTTCCCATAAGAATGACTTTGTTCATACTATCTCCTCTTTTCTCTATGCTTCTTGTCTAACGCATAAGTATCTGAGAACATTTTCCATAATACGAACTCTTCCTTCTAGTTCTGCTGGAACACCTGCCTCAGCATCGAATTTGATAAAGTAGTAGAATCCTTCCTTCATCTTCTGAATTTCGTAAGCTAATCTCTTCTTACCCCATTCTTCTACTTCTGTCACTGTACCACCTAAACGGGCAATATATTCTTTTGCCTGCTCTACAACGGCTGCACGTGCATCATCTTCGATTTTTGCATTGACAACTAATGCTAATTCATACTTGTTCATGCAATTGTACCTCCTTTTGGTCTCTGGCTTCCACTCTCAGGTGGAAACAAGGAATTTATAACATATCACAAAACAAAATGATATCATATGACTTCTTATTTTTCAAGCTTTTTTGCGAATTTCTTTTGTATTTTTTTCCACTAATTTTCTGGCAATCATTATCTGATGTCCGCAGCCTGTGCATTTCAGGCGAAAATCAGCTCCCACCCGGAGGATTTCCCACTCCTTTGCTCCACAGGGGTGCTGTTTTTTTAAGGTGACAAAATCACCAACTTCATATTCTGTCATGATTTACTCCTCTTTTATCCATATTTTACAATCATTCCATACATTCACTATTATAAAAATCCATAAAATTACTTTGCCATAGATGCCGGCATTTCAACTACTTCGCAGCTTCATTACTTAAATAGACAACCCCTTTAATGGAACAGTTACCCATATTTTTTGTTTCCGTTTCACACAATAATTTTAGAAAATACCTCACCGATAGGCTCCTGAATTACCAAATCTGCACGTCCGTCCGCTTTGGTTGCCTGCTTGTTTACTAATACTAAATATTTCCCTTTAAAATAATCTATCAAACCTGCCGCCGGATATACCACCAAAGATGTGCCGCCAATAATCAGCATATCTGCACTGCGAATTGCCTGAATCGCTTTGGAAACCGTAGTATCATCCAAACCTTCTTCATACAACACCACATCTGGTTTAATATCCCCGCCACATTCACATTTAGGCACACCTTTTGCCTCCAGCATATAATAGGCATCAAAAGCCTTGTGACATTTTTCACAATAATTTCGAAGCACAGAACCATGGAGCTCATATACAGTCTTGCTTCCTGCCTTCTGATGCAAGCCATCAATATTCTGGGTAATGACTGCTTTCAGTTTTCCCGCAGTCTCCAATTCTGCCAGCTTTTTGTGAGCATTGTTGGGTTCTGCATCCAGACAGAGCATCTTATCCTGATAAAAACGGTAAAATTCTCCTTTGTGTTGCATATAAAAACTATGACTTAAAATGGTCTCTGGCGGGTAATCATACTTCTGGTGGTACAGCCCATCCACCGAACGAAAATCCGGAATGCCACTTTCCGTAGATACCCCTGCGCCACCGAAGAATACAATGTTGCTGCTTTCATTAATCATTTGCTGTAAAGTTTCCTGTTTTTTTTCATCCATATCCTTTATCTTCCTTTCCTTTTCGTTATTGGTGTTTACTATTTATTTGGCGAGAGCCAGACATCGAAGAAACACGCAGTGTTTTCGAGTTGGATCTGAACAGTTACAAGAATTTTATTACTGTGCACAGCGACCATTCCCGTTTCCACTGTGTCTTCGATGCATGGAACAACACCCGGCACATCAAATGTGATATATATAGTAAAAAAACCGCTGATTCACATCAACGGTTTGAGTTGCGGGGGCAGGATTTGAACCTACGACCTTCGGGTTATGAGCCCGACGAGCTTCCAGACTGCTCCACCCCGCGCTATTCTAGCAGATGTCCTGCCTACTTGATATATACTAACATTTCTTTCCAAATTTGTCAAGTTTTGGTTTCTTTGCTTACACTGTAATTTTATTGCCTGTTATAGTTATATGTAATTTTCTGCAAATTATTCCTGTAAAACTTAGTTTGTAACTATAATGAGTTTAAAGTGGCTTGTTTCTTTTCTCTGTCAAGGAGGCCCGTTTCACTGCTCCGCTGCCAAATCTCTCTCTAATAGAATCCATGGCTTTATCAAGACGTTCCAATTTCTCATAATCTGTGTTATCAAACATGGACAGCTGCCGTACTCCTTCTCCCTCTGTAACCCTTCCTGTCTGTATTCCTATCAATCGAACGGGTGTTCCATCCCAAAATTCCTCCAACAACTGACAAGCCACCTGATGTATTTCATCTGTAATGTTAGTGGGATGTTCCAAAATACACTGATGAGAAGCATTCGTCATATCAAAGAATCGAAGCCCCACAGACACCATCTCAATTTTCACTCCATCCTTTCGAAGCCGCCTTCCGATATTCTCTGCCAAAGACAACAGAATCATCTGTGCGGTACTGACATCAGACACATCAAAAGAAAGAGTAGTGGAATTGCCATACCCTTTATTGCTCTCCTTATGATGTTCCACAAAGGACACATCTTTCCCATTAGCAAAATTCCAGATAGTTTCTCCCTGTTTTTTCATCACAGACTGCAATATCTCTTTGTCCGTCCGGGCTAAATCACCAATGGTATAAATGCCAAGGGAGTTCAGCTTCTTCTCCGCTGCTTTTCCCACAAAAAACAGTTCACGCACTGACAAGGGCCACATTTTCTCCTGAATTTCTTCCGGAAACAAGGTGTGTACCTTATCCGGTTTCTCAAAATCACTGGCCATCTTAGCCAACAGCTTGTTATTGGAAATACCCACATTTACCGTAAATCCCAAAGTATCATAGATTTCCTTCTTTATGCACTCTGCTGCCTGTCGGGGTTTGCCGAAAAGCTTTTCTGTGCCAGTCATATCCACAAATGCCTCATCCACACTGAATCGCTCCACATCAGGTGAATAGTTCTTCAGAATATTCATAAATTTCTCGGAATATTGCAAATATATCTCATGGCGGGGAGGCACAATTACCAGATGGGGACATTTACGAAGTGCATCCACAATGGGTTCCCCTGTCTGCACCTTGTATTTCTTGGCCTGCATGGACTTTGCGAGAATGATTCCATGACGCTTTGCCTTATCACCGCCAATGGCAGAAGCAATGGTGCGCAGATCCCTCTCCTTTCCCTCTGCCTGCATTCGGTAAACGGATTCCCAAGATAGGAACGCATTATTTACATCAATATGAAATATAATTTTTTCCGCCATCCCTTCCTACACCCCAATCTTTTTCTTTTCCTATATTTTATCAGAACATTTGTTCTTTGTAAAGTGTCTTTTCCTGCCACATATAAGTATAAAACACATTATTTTTCAGGTACAATCTTGGCATCTATTGCCAAGGAATGCATCATTACCATTGGCATAATTTAGCCCCATGCATCAAACATGCATGGGGCTAAATGGTTACTGTGGACAGCAACTAACATATGTAACAACATCAACACAAGAGACAGCTATGGAAAAGCAAAAGGTTTTTATTCCCTCACGCTTTCTGGGTTTTAACATTGCCTTGGATTCTTTTATTTTATCTTTGCAGATTTTATTCTAAATTCGTTATACTTCCATTAGAGATACCCCATACTCCTGCATTCACATTGTAATTGGAACCATCTCTGCTGTCCCAGGAATCACTTCCATTATTGAAACATAGCGAAATGGAATCCGCATCTCCTAGAGGGATTACTGCTTTATGGGTGTAACCGCATTTTTCTGCGGTGGCTGCCATTACCATTCCCGGAACATTCGTCCAAGAACCATTTCCAATGCAGTAATGAACATATGGTGTATTCCATCCTGTGTTATAATATATAGTTACGGTTTTCTCTGTGACTATTTCCTGTAAATTTTTCAGAACACCATTTTTTATACCATAAACACCTGCTTCTGCACTATAATTGGAACCATTTTGGCTGTCCCATAAATTGTTTCCGTTATTAAAACAAAAAGTCGCTGTATTGGCGTCTGCAAGGTCAATTACATATTTCCATGTATAACCTTCCTTATCACTGTCTGTCTCCATCAACACTCCCGGTACTTCTGTCCATTCACCAGAATCGGTCTTATAATGAATGTAAGCCTGACTCCATGAATCATTGGCATAATAGATGGTTGTGCTCTTTCCAGCAATTGGAGTAGGTATCGCTGTTGGAGTCAAAATAGCTGCATTTAAATCAGTCAACACGCTTTCCTTTATGCCATATGTTCCCATTCCTACATTGTAATTACTTCCGTTTTTACTGTCCCAAGAACCGTTTCCATTATTAAAGCATACAACAGCCCCATTTTCTTCGCCTAATTCAATCGTGTATTTCCATGTATAGCCATTCTGTTCACTGGTGACCTCCATCAATGTTCCCGGTACTGTGGTCCAATCGCCATTACCAACTTTATAATGAATATATGCCTTATCCCATGAATTATTTGCATAGTAGACGGTTGCTTTGTGAGCAATCTCATCTCCAATCGTATAAGATATTGTATATGTTGCTGTTTCACCAGCGTGATCTGTGGTATTGACTGTAATCTCATACTCACCATTTTCTTTTGGAACCCATTCTATTGTATCACTATAATAAGAACGTTTACTTTCTGCGGTACCCGTTGTTTTATTTCGAATGGTCCAGTTTCCACTAATACCATATTTATAAATATATGGATTCTGGCGTTCTTCCGTTAAGACAATTTCTGTTCCTGCTTTTTGAGGAGACGGTACACTTGTTTTAATATTTGAGATCGTAAATGGAGCTAACTCAAATGATTGCTCTTTTGTTATTGTCTGCCCATAAGCATCTGTTACCGTTACAGAAAATACATATTTCCCCGTTTCATATACACTAGAGTAGTAATTATATTTTGAACCAGCGTATTTATCCATCAGTCTATGTTCTACTACACTGGCACTGCCTTCTTTTCTTACAGAGCACTCATAGGAATAGGGAGTTATGCCTCCCTGTGCAGCTATTTCAAAGCTGCTGTACTTTTTCTGTATCCCAGTTGTATTTATTTCCACAGAAGTCAATGTGACATCCTTTCCGCCAAAACCATTGACACCTGCAGTAACGGTATAATCTTGTCCTCCATTATTGTCCCATGAATTTTTTCCATTATTAAAGCAGACCGTTGCCATCTCTTTTCCAACCTCTATTGCATATACCCATGTGTAACCTTCTGTACCACTGTCTAACATCTGCACACCGGGTACACTTGTCCATGCACCGTTTCCAACTTTATAATGAATGTATGCTTCATTCCATGAGCTATTGTTGTATAATACATATGCCGTGCTCTCCGTACCAATAATGTACTTCAATTCTTTGGAAACCGTCACACCTTTTTCATCTGTCACAGTATATCGTATGGTATATATACCGCTTTCTTTTGGTGACCAGTCTGCACTATAATTATCTGTCATTGGAAGCTTTTGTGTAGTTCCGTTTTTCTCTATGATATACGCATATGTACTTTTTCCCGGCTCATCATTTTCCACAACTGCACTTAATTTTATGGTGGCACCAACTCTCTGTGGTGATGCTGCGTCAGTGTTTATTTGTGATATGGTAGCTGGCACTTTTGGCAGTTCTATATCAAAAGACATACAATCCAATTCTTTTTTAATATTATAAACACGGATTCCCAAATCTGTATCATCATTATAAAGCTTAAAATTCGAAAATTCTGTTCTGTTTGTACTTCCGTTATAGTATGAATCATAAACTTTTCTGTTTTGTTCTCTTAATAAATAGACTTCATCTGGTGGTCCATCAAAATTGCCTTTTTTGGCGGTGTTCACCCGGTAAAAAATCAGACCCTCTCGATCTAAACTGCTGTCAAAACCAGAAGTTCTGCTGCCCCGATATTCTATCATAAAATACTGGTCTGTTTTTCCCTCAACTGGGATCTTGTATGCCACCGTATTTTGTGATGATTCAGCGGTAGATGGTCCAAGCCTGTAATGTCCTGAATGGTTAATGGTTTCAATGGCATTGTCATCAATCCAGCCGCCATATCTGCTTTTTTCATGTACTGTGGGATGTCCTGCGTTTAAACTGGTATTTGCCATAATGCTCCAAATTTCCAAAGGTCTTTGAAGATCATCCGTGGAATTACTGGAACGATACATATCAGGATAACCTAAAGAATGCATAAACTCGTGGGTGATTGTTCTGCTGATATCCGTTTTCTGGGCAAATGTAATTAAATTATATGGTTGTTTTACTCCATTTACATTCACGTAATATTTGTGTGACCATAACAAATCATTCCATTCTTCACAGTCCGGCACCATAAACACCAGATTGTATGGCTCGCCAGCAATCCCCAGCTTCTCTAAAAAATCATTTCCCATAAAATTGACGGCATTGTTTAACAAAGTCTCACGTCTGTCTGCCTTCTGTATTTCCGTATATCCGTTAGGATTATCAGCCGATTTCTTTTTATAGTAAGATACCGGCTGCTTATCTACATAACATATAGATGTTCCATCTGTACTCTGAGGCCAAAAATAGGTATTTGCCTTTATTTGTCCCCATGAAAATTCATCCACATATGCTTTTAGACTATTGTCATATCCTCCGTATAAGCTTTTGATATAATTGTATCCGCCACGCTCATCATAAATGTTTTCCGGCTCGTCAGCAAAACGAATAAACACAACTACCTCATTAACTGTCTTAGATTCTTCTCCTGATTGAGTATAGCAAGATATTCCTCCGCCGCTCTGTTCCCATGCATCAAAAACCGTAAGACCATCATCCAGCACACAGCCGCATAACATCTCATCTGCGTTACTTTGTGCCTGAATATGTTCCTGCTTCGTATTCTGTACTTCCGCTGCATAAATAGTATTCATCGGAATTATGGTTGATATTATCACCGCCAGAATACTTAAAAATCTTAGAATAACACTTTTTTCTTTTTTTGTTACCATATTCTTCCACCTTCTTTCCATAAAAGAATATACACAAAAATTGGGGTTTCGTCAATGGTTTTCAGATCTGAAACTGAGGGCAACAGAGAGGTAATCTATGCTGCCCTTAGTTTTATAAAAGCCCATAAGCATTTTACATTCTGCAAACCATAATAAATTCTTCCTGATTTTCATCAACAATTTCAAATCCCACCTTCTGATACATTTTGACTGCATAATTCTCTTTTTGCACAGCTAAAGATGCCTGTCTATATCCCTTATCTTTCAGTTCATCCAGCATTTTTTCCATAAGTTTTGTACCAATGCCAACTCCTCGGCAGTCTTTGTATAGTGAGATTGCAAATGAAGGTGTATCATCATCGATATGTCCATAATCATTCATAATACGCACCCAAACAGCTCCTACTAAGGTTCCGTCCACTTCTGCCACAAAACCCATATCGCTCTTATGATTGCCAAAATCCTCTACATACACCTGTAATTCCGGCAATTCAATAATAGATTTCTCAGGTGCCTTGACACCCTCCAGAATGTAAATTGCTTCATACAGAAAATCATTTAATGAAGGATATCCACTTTTTCTTACGGTCTGTGCAGTAAATGCACAGACCTACGGAACAGTTACGATTCTTTATACTTACAAATCTCCTTTACCACCTTTGTATCTTTCCCGTGTTCTAATATGTATTGATACACATTATTTTTCTGAAAGACAGATGCCAAGAACTCTCTATCTACCTGTGGCAGTATTTCCAGTAATGATTTCTTGGTGATACCATTGAATTCCTTCAGCATTTTCGTGTCTCTTTGTTTTCGTTCTGCATCTTCTTTGGGATAACCCTTTCCAAAGGGCTCGGCAAATAAAGCCTTCAATGTTGATTTCAAATTTATTTCACCAGCCCATCCATAATTCAATCCCAGAGGATAGGAAATTGCATTACCATCATTAATTTGTCCAAACAGATAGGCATCTGCCGGATTTTCCACATACCCACATAACACGCCCGGCAGGCTGTTGCATGCCAACATCATTCCCTGTCCTGAGGAACAACCTGTAATCACAAAATCCACTGCTTTGCTCTCCAAGAGCATACTGATACAAAAAGCTGTCTGTATATAAGAAAATTCTATGATTTCCTCTGGAAAAACACCAAAGTTTATCACTTTGTTTTTTGATGTATTTACACTTTCGCATACACATTCTTCCAACATTTTATTTTTTTCCCTTTGGGAACTTCCTTGTATAATTGCAATTTTCATCTATATTCATCTCCATCCCACTTCTGCAAACTTATCTGCACCTCTTCCAACTCACATAATTTTGCCAAAACACCATCTGCCATAATACCCCGCAGCATCATCTTTTTTGCCAATCCTTGATTTTCTTTTCTCGTATTTGCTGTTTTAATTGTGGGGGCAAACAACAGTGGATTTGGTGTCAGCCCTTCTTTTGCATGACTTTCCAAATAAGAAATCAGATAGGAGGCTGCTTCCTGCTCCTGTCCCAATGTTCCATATACTTCTGCCAAAATAATATCACTGCTGCCAGAACCATGATAAAAAATTTCATCCAATTTCTTATAAATTGCACATAATTCCAACACCTTTTGTTTATCAGACGGTGCTTTTTCAATCATCATTGCCAAGCAGCTTAACATTTGACTGACCAACAAATACATTCTCTTTTGCAGGATCTCTATGACCTTATCCGACTGCCCTTTCTTACCATACAGCTGTATCCAAAGTCCGGTGGCATCCACGGATGACTCCGGCAATTCATTTAAAAATGCCTCTGCTTGCTCCAAATGATTTTCCTGAAGTTCTAAGGCTGCCAAGGAAGAAATGGCTATTGGACGATACTCTATATTTTTACTTTCATAGACTTCTTCGAGTAATTGCTTTTTCTGCTGGTTCCATCTCTGTTTATCTGCATCCGTTATTTCCGTATTCTGTATAGCAAAATTTGTAAGTAATGCAGCTGCATGATATTTAAGCTCGATACTATTGGGATATTGATGCAATAATTTTTGTAGTTGTTCCTCCGCCTTTTCCACGCCTAACTCTTGCTGCATTTTTATAATATGCTCCGCATATTCAGCAACCTTTTCTTTTGGTAAATTTTCCTGATATTTCAGCAAAGTGTCAATATTTGTTCCCAGGGCTCTTGCCAACGGGCACAATAATGTAATGTCAGGATAAGAAGTATCTGTCTCCCACTTACTGATAGCAGGAGCTGATATTCCCAGTTCCAAGGCAAGCTGTTCCTGTGTCATGCCTTTTAACTTACGCAGTTCTGCGATTCTATTTCCAATCTGTAATTCCATAGCTTTCACCTCTCTGTCTTTTCCGGCCGGTAACATCATTATAAGATCTATTGTATGAAATCACAATGGAGGCTCTGTTAATAAAAGGTCAGTTTTTATTAACCAGCCGTTAAACACAACTACCAGCATTTCCGCAATAATGCTGCTAAACTGTTAAGTTCTTTGTAACTATTCAGTACCTTCATAGTTACAAGCAAAGAACCATGCAAAATTGCCTGCGGCAATGGTTCTTTGCCTGTTATATCCACTTTTTCTTACGGTCTGTGCAGTAAATGCACAGACCTACGGAACAGTTACAGTTCTTTCTTTTAAATTATCTTATATTTTCTTTCGAAGATATGTTATGAATTCTATATGAAAAAATCCTGGCACTCCTGCCACTTTTCTGCTATACTCATATCCAGAACAATACAAACACATTTCGAGGATACTATCATGCAGCCATTACAACCTATAAGTCCCATCAAAGATTCCATATTATATGAAGACAGCCATATTCTCCTATGCCACAAAAAGTCTGGCATTCCGGTTCAAACCAGAAAATTACAGGAAAAGGATTTGGAAAGCCTGCTGAAAAACTATCTGGCACAAAAAAATTCTCCAAATCCCTATTTAGGTGTCATAAATCGTCTGGATCAGCCGGTGGAAGGGATTATTCTTTTTGCCAAGACAAAAGAGGCAGCCGCAAAGCTGACAGAACAGCTCACTCATCACAAGATAAGTAAAAAATATCTTGCCATCACCTCAACACCCTTCATCCCAGAAAAGGGCACATTACAGGATTATCTGTTCAAAGACGGAAAACAAAACTGCTCTAAGGTGGTGACTTCTGATACTTTGGGCGGAAAACCAGCCTCTCTGGATTATCAGGTGCTTTCTACCATGGAAAATCACTCTCTGGTGGATATTTGCCTCCATACAGGCCGCCACCACCAGATTCGTGTACAGTTATCCCATGCTGGTGCTCCCTTACTGGGAGATATGAAATATGGTGGAGAACCAGCCAGACAGCTTTGTCTGTGCTCCTATTTTTTAGCCTTTTTTCATCCTGCCACCGGAAAAAAACTTACCTTTTGTGTGAAACCCCAAAATCCGGAATTTCAAGTATTCTCTCATCAGATCAAATCTGCCATCACACATTCTGTATAAATTCTGCCTGCACTCCATATACTATTTCCAAACTAGGAGGTATAAGTATGCAGGCAAAATCCCTTTCAATACAAAAAGTAATATTTACCACAGCTACACTTTTGGCTGTTTACCTGCTCTTTCGCTTTGTTCTCCCTTTGTTTTTCCCTTTCCTTATAAGTGCAGTTATTACTTTGCTTCTTTATCCGCTTTTTGAACGTATTTCAAAAAAAACCAGAGTCTCCACCACAATTCTTGGTGTGATTCTTTTGCTGCTTTTGCTCATTGTAAGTGGCTTTTCGCTGTACTTTTTAGGAACAGTTTTGGTAAGTGAGATAAAAGCTTTGACAGAAAAACTTCCTATGTATAAAGAAACCTTCAGCGGCTGCCTTACTTCCTTTTGCTGTTCCATCGAACATCTGACAGGCATGGATGGAGCTTCCTTAGAAGAAACCTTAGAAAACAATGTAACTCTTTGGATTTCCAATGCCAAAAGCTCTGTGGGATCCACTGTGTTTGTTCAGTCATTTTCCTATATTAAACTTTTACTGCATCTATTCACTGTGTGTTTTTTAGCATTGATTTCCTTTATTTTGTGGATCAAGGACTTCCAGCATTTGAAAAAACTGTTAAAGGTATCCGGTATGTACGAATTTTGCAAGAAACTATACACCGACACCACTATTTTACTTGGAACTTATTTAAAGACTCAGCTTATTATTCTTGTGATAACCTGTACCATCTCTGTTTTGGGCTTTGTGTTGCTGAAAAACCCCTATGCTCTGCTCATCGGCATCGGGATAGGAATCATGGATGCTCTCCCCTTTTTAGGAACCGGCTGCGTGTACATTCCCTGCTGCATTTTTTCTGTGTTTCAGGCAGATTTCTATCATTCTGCCGTCTATCTGACACTGTATCTTGTGACGGCACTGGGCAGAGAATTTATCGAACCAAAACTATTGGGCAAACGCTTTGGGATTCCTTCTATATTAATATTAATTTTGATCTACGGCGGCATTCAGCTCTTTGGACTGTCCGGTGTAATTCTTGGTCCTCTGTATGCACTTTTTTGTTATGAGATCACAGCATATTTTACAAAAAATCCATAAAAATTTACTTGTTGTTCACAAATTGTATTTTGCATACAAAAAAGTACATTTCCTTATCTTGACGTTGTGAAATGATTATTTTATAATGGAAATATGAAACAAGGTACTATCTTTGATGGTACTTAACAATATTTTAATATTAATAGGAGGAATGTACAAAAATGAGACCAGAATGGAAAGATTTTGTAGGCGGAGCTTGGGAAAAAGAAGTTAATGTTAGAGATTTTATCCAGAAAAACTATGAGGTTTATGAAGGAGATGAATCTTTCTTAGCAGAGCCTACACAGAACACAAAAGACTTATGGGCAATGGTAATGGATTTAACTAAGAAGGAACGTGAGGCAGGCGGCGTTCTGGATATGGATACTAAGGTTGTTTCCACCATCACTTCCCACGGTGCTGGATACTTAGACAAAAACAAAGAGACTATTGTAGGTTTCCAGACAGATAAGCCTTTTAAGCGTTCTATGCAGCCTTACGGTGGTATTCGTATGGCAATGAAAGCTTGTGAAGACAACGGATACGAAGTAGATCCAGAAATTGTTGAATTCTTCACAACCCACAGAAAAACTCATAATGCTGGTGTATTTGATGCATACACACCAGAAATGAGAGCTTGCCGTTCAAGCCATGTTATTACTGGTCTTCCAGATGCCTATGGACGTGGACGTATCATCGGTGACTACCGTCGTGTAGCTTTATATGGTATTGACCGTCTGATTGAGGACAAGGAAGCTCAGAAAGCTGGAACTCCAGAAGTTATGACTCCGGAAGTAATTCGTGACCGTGAAGAATACTCCGAACAGATTAAAGCTTTAAAGGAACTTGCTAAATTAGCTGAAATCTACGGATGTGATATCACAAAGCCAGCAAGCAATGTGCAGGAAGCTATCCAGGCAGTATACTTCGGATACTTAGCAGCAGTTAAGGAACAGAACGGTGCAGCTATGTCCCTTGGACGTACATCTACTTTCTTAGATGTTTACGCACAGAGAGACTTAAAGAACGGAACATTCACAGAAGAGCAGATTCAGGAATTTGTTGACCACTTCATTATGAAGCTGCGTTGCGTTAAATTTGCTCGTACACCTGAGTACAACAGCATCTTTGCCGGTGACCCAGTATGGGTAACTGAGTCCTTAGGTGGTATCGGTATCGATGGACGTCCATTGGTAACAAAGATGTCCTTCCGTTACTTACACACATTAGAAAACTTAGGTACAGCTCCAGAACCAAACTTAACTGTACTTTGGTCTACAAGATTACCAATTGCTTGGAAGAAGTATTGTGCTAAGATGTCTATTTACTCTTCTTCCATCCAGTACGAAAACGATGACTTAATGAGAGTAACACATGGTGATGATTACGCAATCGCTTGCTGTGTATCTTCCATGAGAGTTGGTAAGGAAATGCAGTTCTTCGGAGCAAGAGCAAACCTTGCTAAATGTTTATTATATGCTATTAACGGTGGTGTTGATGAAGTATCCAAGAAGCAGGTTGGTCCAAAATATCGTGCGGTAGAAGGTGATGTCTTAGACTTTGATGATGTTTGGGCTAAATACAAAGATATGATGAAGTGGCTGACCGGTGTTTATGCAAATGCATTAAATATCATCCACTACATGCATGACAAATACTGCTATGAAAAAATACAGTTAGCTTTACATGATGCACACGTACGCCGTTATTTTGCAACAGGTATTGCCGGTCTTTCCGTAGTAGCTGATTCCTTATCTGCAATCAAATATGCAAAGGTTACAGCCGTAAGAGACGAAGACGGTGTTGTAGTTGATTACAACGTTGAGGGCGAATTCCCTAAGTATGGTAATGATGATGACCGTGTAGACGAAATCGCACAGATGGTTCTCTCTACATTTATGGGATTCTTAAGACAGCAGTACACATACAGAGACAGCTTCCCAACATGTTCTGTCTTGACTATCACATCCAACGTTACTTATGGTAAGGCAACAGGTAACACACCAGACGGCAGAAAGAAAGGACAGCCATTCGCTCCAGGTGCTAACCCACTTCACGGACGCGATACTCATGGTGCAGTCGCTTCCCTGTCTTCTGTAGCTAAACTTCCATTTATGGAGGCACAGGATGGTATTTCCAACACCTTCTCCATTATTCCGGGAGCTCTCGGCAAGGAAGATCAGGTATTTGCCGGTGACATTGAAATTGATTTAAGCAATAACTAAAATAGGGTGCTGATTTTGAAATGAGCGATAAGAGAATTGATGATATTGTAGCCATGCTTGATGGCTCTATCGAAAAAGGTGTAGGACACTTGAACGTAGAAGTCAATGGTGATTCCACCGAAAAGTCCGTAGAGACTTTGGGTTGTATTGATTGTGCAAAGGGAAATCTGGCTTGTCAGGTACCTACCCTGCATGAAGGCATTGACGACGCATTAGAAGAGTAAAAGTAACTTTTCTTATAGGACAGTCACCAATAAAATTTAAGGAGGAATATATAAAAATGGCTGATAACAACGCACAGGTAGATAACTTAGTATCATTATTAGATGGTTATGCAACAAAGGGTGGACATCATTTAAATGTTAATGTGTTAAACAGAGATACATTATTAGATGCTCAGGCTCATCCTGAAAACTATCCTCAGTTGACCATCCGTGTTTCCGGATACGCTGTAAACTTTGTTAAGTTGACTCCGGAACAGCAGGCTGATGTTATCTCTCGTACATTCCACGAAAACATTTAATTGCAGTCACAAATCAAATGCCTCGCAGCAAGCTGCGGGGTATTTGACCCTCGCGGCACTCGCGGGAATAAAAGGGGGGCCTCAGAAATGAGGTCCTTTTTTACATCATTTATTATATCTAAAGGAGGATATCATGAAAGGATATATTCATTCTACTGAGAGTTTTGGTACCGTAGACGGACCCGGTGTGCGTTTTGTGGTATTTGTACAAGGCTGCCCTATGCGCTGCCTGTATTGCCACAATCCGGATACTTGGGAAATGCATACCGGCACCCCTATGGAGCCGGAAGAAATTCTGGATGCTTACAAACGAAATGAAATGTTTTATACAAATGGAGGTGGTCTCACCGTCACAGGCGGTGAACCCTTGATGCAGGTTGAATTTGTCACAGACCTGTTTACCAAGGCGAAAGCCAAGAATATTCACACCTGCTTAGACACCTCCGGCATTGCCTATAATGAGAATAATACGGAATTTGTTCAGAAGCTGGATAAACTTATGGAAGTTACCGATTTAATTATGCTGGATATCAAGCATATTGAGCCGGAGAAGCATCAAAAACTCACATCCCAGCCCAATGAACAGATTTTAAAATTTGCTGAGTATACTGCTGCCAAAGGCGTGGATTTGTGGATTCGCCATGTGGTGGTTCCCGGCATTACGGATCAGGAAGAAGATTTATTTAAGCTGGGCTATTTTATTGGCGGATTGTCTAATTTAAAGGCTTTAGACGTGCTTCCTTATCACACCATGGGGAAACCCAAGTATGAAAAGCTGGGAAAGGAATACCCTTTGAAGGATACTCCTGCCATGAGTAAAGACACAGCCAAGGAATTAAAAAAGCATATTTTGGCAGGTATTAAAAAGAAACGGGCGGAGCTGTAACCAACTGTTATACTGTTACTGTGCACAATAATGTTTTTTCGTAACTATTCAGTACCTTCATAGTTACGAGCAAGGAACCAAGCAAAATTGCCTACGGCAATGGTTCTTTGCCTGTTATATCCACTTTTTCTTACG
>CAMWHJ010000028.1 GCA_947174015.1 uncultured Lachnospiraceae bacterium
TCCACTTTTTCTTACGGTCTGTGCAGTAAATGCACAGACCTACGGAACAGTTACGTTTTTTCCAATAATTTTCTGATTATTTTGCTTGTATATTTAGGGAAATTATATTAAAATAGACTTAGCCGTAAGGCATAAAAAACACACATTTTTTTCATATATTATTTAAGGAGGACGAAAACTATGGCATTCGTTATTTCAGATTCTTGTGTTTCTTGTGGAGCTTGTGCTGGCGGTTGTCCAGTAGGTGCTATTTCTGAAGGAGATGGAAAGTTTGAAATTGATGCAGCTGCATGCATCAACTGTGGAGCTTGTGCTGGTGCATGCCCAACAGGTGCTATTTCTGAAGAATAATCTACAGATGGCAAAAGATGGTGGAACGAGAACGAACCACCATCTTTTTATTATGCAAATATTTAGGCAAGGCTTTCCTCTGGCTGAGTCTTGTGCTTTTTGGAAAAAAGACCTTTTTTCTTTTTTTGTGGCTTTTGCTTCTTTTCTTTGCTGGTCTGAAGCTTTCGAATGGACTCATCCAACTGCTTGTATCTTTCCTCCTCCCGCTCCTCTTGTTCCTTTACCATGTAATTCATCTGCTTGGCAATTTTTTCACTGACCTGTTCACCAATTTCATGGCTGAGACTTTCATTGTTATTATGTAATGCCTGTGCCACAATATTGCCAAGAATCATTTGAAACTGCTGCATTTTTTCATCCATCTGGGCAGATGCTGCTGCAGGTGCAGCCGGCTCACTTCCATTGGATTTCACTGTATAGTGCTGATAAGGCATCGGTGCCTGATATTGACTGTAAAAAGCATTTTCTGCCTCTCTGTTCAATTCCTCTTTGCGTTTGATAATATTGTCCACATTATCATTCTCCAGTTCTGGAAGCACCATTTTAATGGTTTTCAACTGGAACCCCTGTTCCTTAAGCTTCTTAATGTTTAGGAAGATCTGAATATCCTTGTCTGTATAATATCTATGTCCCATTTCATTTCTGGCTATATTTAGGGACAATTCCTCTTCCCAGTATCGTAATACATGTGTTTCCACTGCCACCTTTTTGGCAGTATCTGAAATCATATACCTTGTTTCCTGCATACGCATCCACCTTTCATTTTCTTTCTTAACCTAATAATAGCATAGTATAACCGCAAAGTAAGGGGAATTGTGGCAGTAGAATTTGTTGGAGCGTGGGAAGTTTTGTAGAATTTATGGAGCAATTGTTCATCTCTTATTTTCAATGGCAAACACAGGCTTCTTTTATCGAAAATGGCAGGCAATGCGACAATCAAATTCTATTTTTCTAAATTTGCAAATTTTGTATACTGGGGCAGCCATACCAGATTAACCGTTCCAATGGGACCATTTCTCTGTTTAGCTATGATGATTTCGGCAATGCCTTTATTCTCAGAATCCTTATTGTAATAGTCATCTCGATAGATGAACATTACCACATCCGCATCCTGCTCGATGGCTCCCGATTCTCGCAGGTCAGAAAGCATAGGTCTGTGGTCGGGGCGCTGCTCCACTGCTCTGCTTAACTGAGACAAGGCAATCACCGGCACATTCAGCTCTCTTGCCATTGCCTTTAAGGAACGGGAAATCTCCGAAATCTCCTGCTGACGGCTGTCATTTTTGTTTCCTGCACTGCCCGACATTAGCTGCAGATAATCAATAATGACAATATCCAGACCTTGTTCTATTTTGAATTTCCGGCATTTGGCACGCATTTCCGTAATGGAAATAGAGGGTGTATCATCTATAATCAGCTTAGATTTGCCGATAACATTTGCCCCTTCTATCAGTTTTTCCCAGTCACTGTCCTTCAAATCGCCAGTACGCAGCTGCTGGGCATCCACTCTGGATTCCAGTGACAGCATACGGTTCACCAACTGTTCCTTGGACATTTCCAAACTGAAAATTGCCACACACTTCTCTTCCCGAAATGCCATATGATCTGCCATATTCAGCACAAAAGCAGTTTTTCCCATGGAAGGACGGGCTGCCACCAGAATAAAATCCGAAGGCTGCATACCTGCTGTTTTGTAATCCAAATCCAGAAAGCCTGTGGCGATTCCCGTCACATTTCCTTTCGTTTTGGCAGAAGCTTCGATTCGTTCCAAAGCATTGATTACAACTTTGCGAATGGGCACATAATCTCCGGAGTTTTTGGACTGCACCAGGTCAAAAATGCGCTTTTCCGTATCCTCTAAAATAGTCTCCACCTTTTCTTTTCCACTGTAACAGGTGTTGGTAATTTCTTCATTCACCTTGATCAGGCGGCGCAGTATTGCCTTTTCCGACACAATATTGGCATAATGCTTAATATTGGCAGAGGTTGGTACAATGTTCAGCAAATCCTTCACAAACTCAAGACTGCTGATTTCCGGTGGAACATCCTTTTCCTTTAATCGGTTCTGCAATGTTATCAAGTCCACCGGCTTTCCCTCATTGTAAAGTTCCACCATGGCGGCAAAGAGAATGCCATACTGTCTGGCATAGAAATCCTCTTCTGTGAGAATTTCCGTTGCTGCCACAATGGCATCCTGATCCATCAGCATGGCTCCGATCACTGACTGCTCCGCTTCCATGCTGTTGGGCAATATTCTTTTGATAACGTTCTCTTCCATGAATTAAGCCTCGCTTACTTTTACCTTTAGTTGGGCACTTACCTTTGGATGAAGCTTCACCGTCACATTGTGGGTTCCCAGAGTTTTAATGGGCTCCGGTAAGTGAATTTTCTTCTTGTCTATCTCTAAGGAAAGCTGGCTGGCTGCAGCCTGGGCAATTTCCTTGGAAGATATGGAACCAAAGGTTCTTCCACCCTCTCCTGCTTTGATGGTCACATTGACAGTACCTGCCTCCACCTTTTCTTTCAAGGCAACCGCCTCATCATACTGTTCCTTGGCAACCTTTTCCTCATTGGCTTTCTTTAATTTCAAGTCATTTAAATTCTTAGGGTTTGCCTCCACACCTAATTTCTTGGGCAAAATAAAATTTCTTGCATAGCCCTCATTTACATTTACAATTTCGCCTTTTTTTCCAAGGCTCTTTACATCTTCCAATAAAATAACTTTCATTATATTTCTCCTTTACGAATCATTTCTGATAATGTTTCTTTCAACAAACTTACCGTGGATTTCAGAGTGCCGGAAACTTGAGCACCTGCCACTGTCTGGTGTCCGCCTCCTCCCATCTTCTCCATGATAATCTGTACGTTTACTTCGTCAATGGAACGGGCACTAACATATATTTTGTCATTAAATTCCGTCATTACAAAGGATGCCTTCACACCAACAATATTCAATAGTTCATTGGCTGCCTTGGCACCAATAATGGTGGGACTGTCCAAATCCATCTGAGGCAGTATGGAAATGGCATATGCCCCCAGATAAACCTCCGCATTACGCACCACCTCAGCTCTTGCCTTATACTCTCGCATATCATCTCGAAACAGTTTTCGTACTCTGGTTACATCTGCACCGTTTCGTCTCAGAAAAGCAGCCGCTTCAAAGGTCCGAACACCTGTTTTATTCACAAAGCTGTCGGTATCAATGAGAATACCGGAATAGAGGCAGTCCGCCTCCATGGTACGAAGCTTTACGTTCTCATCAAAATATTGCAGAATTTCAGCCACCATTTCGCAGGCAGAGGAAGCATAAGGCTCCACATAAGATAAGACCGCATTTTCAATCACCTCTGTGGTTTGTCTGTGGTGATCTAATACCACAATCGTTTTGCACATATGCAGCAGGTCGGGACACTCTGTATAGCTTGGACGATTCACATCCACCACCACCAAAAGAGTTTTGTTATCTATAATCTCCTTTGCCTGGGTACTGTTTAAAAACATGTCCTCCTCATAATCCGGATTGTCAATAAAACCGTCAATGAGTTTTCGGACAGAAGTGGTAATCTCGTTGATCACCACATGGGTTTTCTTGTTCATGGTTTTGGCAGCCCGATAGATACCGATGGCTGCACCAAAGGAATCAGCATCTCCCAGCTTATGCCCCATGACCACAACCTTATCTTTTGTCTCAATAAGCTCACGAAGTGCCTGTGCCTTTACTCTGGCTTTCACTCTGGTATTCTTTTCCACCTGCTTTGCCTTGCCGCCATAGTAGACAATTTTATCCTTACGTTTCACAATGGCCTGATCACCACCACGACCCAATGCCAGGTCAATGGCATTTCTGGCATACTCATAATTCTGCAGATAAGTAGTACCACCCACACCGAGACCAATGCTTAAGGTAACAGGAATCTCATTGCCAATATTCACTGTCTTCACATCATCCAGCAGTTCAAAACGCCTTTCTTCTAATTGCTCTAAGCACACCTGCTTCATAACCACAAAATATTTGTCACTTTCCATCTTCTTTACAATACCATCAAGACCTGAAATGCATTTGTTGATTTTACGGTCAATCAATGCTACCAACAGGGAGCTTCGCACATCTTCCACGCCTTCAATGACCTCATCATAATTATCAATATAGATTAAGCCAGCCACCAACTGTTGGTCTTTATTTACTTTAATATAGCGATTTAACTCTGTTTCGTCAAAAAGATATACTGCTATTAGATAGCCTTCATAATCCTCACCTTCCAAAATACCCACTGTCTCTGTGATATGATCCATCAAAATCTTCTGCATTTCCACACGATAGTCAATCTTATCCAGACTGAGATGAATGCTGACAGGTTCTTCCTCCCTAGGCAATTTTTCCTTGGTAATGGCAGGAAAGAGATTGGTGATGGACTTTTTGTAATCTTTGGTTTTCCCTACCACTCCCTTAAAACTGGTGTTCATCCAGATTACTCTTCCGTTTTCATCTAACAATGCATAGGGAATCTCCAACTCTTGCAAAAGTTTCTTCTGTATCTGCCCATATCCCGTGGCAAAATTTATCAACTCATTTATCAAAATCTGTTTATTATAATAATACAGGATAACAACCACCAGCACATAGATACACACAAATATGCTCATTAAAATGCCTGCCTTTTTTTCCAGAACATACATTGCCACATTCATTGCCAATAGCAAAACTATCAGAAACATAGGCCATTGCATATAAAGCTTAAGCTGCCCTTTAAACTTTATGTCTTTTTTCATGGTAAACTCCTTTATACCCTTTGTAACAGCTTTGCAGCTTGGTTATTAGGGTGATGAATTTTTGCGTTGTTTCCGCTAAGTTTTTTCACAAACTGTGCAGTAGATACACAATTCTTTATGGAATAATTACCTTAATCCTATTGTCTATCATACCACAAAACTCTCATATAGAAAAGGTTTTATTTCCATGAACCAAAAAAGGCAGCACATTCAAAATCTGCCTTGTGCTGCCAATTACTATTGCCATTCCGCATTCTGTTTCACTGCTTTTGTAAAACTTTCTGAATCTCTGCAATATAAAGACAATGATAATCTTTGTTGGGATAAAAGGTACTGTCAAAGGATTCATTTACCAAACACTCTGGTTTCATGTCCTGAACATACATCTTCCGGCACACCAATACCAGCTCTGCCTCTTGAAAGTAAGGGGTGGTATCCTCATAACATAAAGTTAATCCCGCCTCAGCAATCTTATCCTCATCTCTGCCCGACACCTTACCGCAAAGATTTAAGGCATCTCTGTACTCCTCTGAAAAAAAGGATACGGTCAATGTATCATTGGCATCCACAAATTCTTTGGTATATCTTTGTGGTCTAATATACATGGTAATGGCATTCTTATTCCATATAAATCCTAAACTGCCCCAACTGGCAGTCATGGTATTTGCCTTCTCCTGATTTCCGGCAGTAATTAACATCCATTGCCTACTGATTTTCGTAAAGGGGTTCATATTCAATTCTGTTACGTCAATTTCTTTAAAACACATAATTACACTTCCTTTCCATAAATACACAGTCTTGTACGAAACAAGTACTTTTACTCTACCATAATATCGCAGAAGTGTCAAAAATATGCTTTTTCTTATTGTAAGAATTTATATTCCTGATAATATCTTTGTGTCAGGGCACAATTTCAAATTCCTATTCTCCCATAAACCCCAGTGCAGTCTGATACTTTTCAAAGAGCACCTGCTTTCCTGCTTCATTCATATAAAAATTTTCAGTTTTTGACTATCTTTTTTTGAGTTTTACTTGTTATACTTTATAGAAAGTACTTTCAAAATATTGCAAAGGGGAGGAAAAACATGGATTTCGATTTTCTTTTGATACAGAAAATGAAAATGGGAGATGAACAGGCAATCGATGCTTTTGTAAAGAAATACTATCCAAGTATTATGAAATATTGCCGTCTACATATTCACGATTATGGATATGCCGAGGATACCGCACAGGAAACCTTTGAACAGTTTTTCCGCACACTGAATCAATATAAGCATTACGGTAAGGCTTTGAATTATCTGTATGTTATTGCCGCCAATAAATGCAAAAACTTTTATTCGAAAAAAAGAGAACTGATAATGGAGGAATTTCCCCAACAGCTTGATTATGGCATGACTGACTTAGAGGAGTGGATTGATGTACATTCGGCATTAAATACCTTGCCGCAGGAACTGCAAGAAATTGCTGTCCTGTTCTTTTTCCAGCAACAAAAGCAAAAGGAAATCGCAAAAATATTAGGAATCGGACTGCCTTTGGTAAAATACAGGGTAAGAAGAGCAAAGGAATTATTGGCTGCTTATTTAGGAGAGGAGGCACTATTATGATATTATCAAACAGGGATATAAAGAATTATTTTGAAAATAAAATCCAAGTCTTTTGCAATGAAACAAGCATGCAAGAAGCTGTTTTAAAATCAAAAAAAGCATATTATGAGGCAGAATCCGCAAAATCATTGTCAAAAACAGAATTTTTGTATCAGCAAAGCAAATATATTAAAAAGCGTTGGTGGCTGATTCAAGGACTGCTTTTAACTGTATTGTGGCTGTTTTTAAACTACTTAGAGAGCAGCTACTATATTCAGCGAAGCATCGGCATTGCAGCTCCACTATTTGTTTTACTCATTATCCCGGAAATATGGAAAAACAAAAATGCAGATGCCATGGAAGTGGAATGTACAACGTTATATTCCATAAGGCAGATTTATGCTGCCCGCATGATTCTCTTTGCATTGGTGGATTTGGTGTTATTAAGCGTGTTTTTTGCTGCATCATCTTATACTGCAAAAATAACAATCTGGGAACTTGCCATACAATTTTTTGTGCCTTTCAATGTGGCTTGCTCCATTTGTTTTGGCACGTTGTACAGTAAAAAAGTAAAATCACCCATTTTAACATTGCTATCATGTTTCATTTGGATTGCTGTCTGGGAGCAGATTGTACTAAACGAAATAATCTATAAACTCCTATCTGTTCCCTTTTGGATTGCTATGCTTGTACTGTCTTTTCTTTATCTGGGATACAGCATTGGAAAAGGACAAAAACAATGCATGGAAACTTGGGAGGTTAAAACATTATGGAATTAAAAATCATAGAAGTGAGTAAAAATTTTGAAAGTATTACAGCGTTGGATAAGGTATCATATACCTTAAAAAAAGGAGTATATGGGCTTTTGGGTGTCAATGGTGCCGGAAAAACAACACTCATGAGAATTTTGTGCACCTTGTTAAAACCGTCTTCCGGTTCGGTCACATGGAATGGGCATGATATTTTTGCTATGGATGGCAAGTATCGAAATCTTTTGGGGTATTTGCCACAGGATTTTGGATACTACCCTGATTTTACGGTTTATGACTATCTTATGTACATTGCTTCTATTAAAGGGCTGCCACCCTTCGTTGCCAAACAAAGAACGGATACATTACTTGCACAAGTGGGATTGGCAAAAGATAAGAATAAGAAGATGAAAAAATTGTCCGGGGGAATGAAACGGCGGGCAGGAATCGCACAGGCTATGCTGAACAAGCCCCAAATATTGATTCTTGACGAACCCACAGCGGGGCTGGATCCAAATGAAAGAATCCGTTTTCGAAACTTAATTAGTGAATTGTCAGAAGAACGGATTGTATTATTATCTACCCACATTGTTTCGGATATTGAATTTGTAGCCAACGAGATTCTTCTGATGCAAAATGGGCAGATTAAGATGTCAGGCACCGGTGAAGAAATAGTTTGTTCCATGCCTGAAAAAGTATGGAACTGCAAAATACCCAAACCATTGGTGGACTCTTATCTTAAAAAATACAAGGTATCTAATATCAAAAACCTTCATGAGGGTGCAGAACTTCGTATCCTGTCGGCAAATCAGCCAACCGAAGATGCAATCTTGGAGACACCCTCTTTGGAGGACGTATTTTTATACTATTTTGGAGAAAAGGCAGGTGCAGATGATGTTCAGATATGAAATCAAAAAAGTATTTTCGAAAAAAAGCAGTAAAATAGCCATCCTGCTTTTGTTGATAGTCGTTATCATTACATGTTGGTTTGCTACGGATGTGTTTTTTGTGAATGAAAATGGAGAAAAGAAAACGGGTTATGCAGCAGTCAGGCAGCTTAGGAAAGCACAAAAAGAATGGGCCGGAGTGCTTGATGAAGAAAAACTGCGTCAGGTCATTGAAGAAAACAATCGAATTAATGCCACTCCAGAAGCAAATTCAAAGAAGCTTACGGATCAAGAAATTGCTTACGGATGGACACAGGGGATTTATGAACTCCGCAATCTTTTAAATTGTTCCTATGGAGAGGACTTTTGTTCTTATGATTATTATAGGGCTGACGACCTAAGCACAGAGGATGCAGGTGCATTTTATGAAAATAGAATCATGCTGCTGAAAAATTGGCTGTCAGATGATGGGAAGTACCTGTTTTCGGATGCAGAAAAGAAATATTTAATAAAGCAATACGAATCATTGGAAACACCATTTGGCTATGATTACATGAAAGGGTGGACACAAGTTTTGGAATATGCCCCCACAATTATCATGGTGGGAATGCTGATTCTTGGATTCCTTGTTGCCGGCATCTTTTCAAGCGAATTTTCATGGAAATCGGATGCTATTTTCTTTTCTACAGTTTATGGAAGAAATAAAGCCGTTGCCGCAAAAATCAAAGCAGGGCTTAGTATTGTTACAGTTATATATTGGGCAGCAATTTTATTATACAGCACAATTGTGCTTGTCTATCTGGGCATTGACGGTGCAGCTTGTCCCATACAGGCAGATTTTTCTGGGTGGAAATGTTTTTACAACATTCAGATTTGGCAGGTATATCTGCTTACGGTGGTTGGAGGTTATGTGGGATGTCTGTTTATCTCTTTGTTGACCATGTTTATATCTGCAAAAACGAAATCAGCAGTATTGGCAGTCATGTTACCCTTTGTATTGATTTTTCTTCCCTCATTCCTTGGCAATATCGAGAGTCCTGTGATCAACAAGATTTTAGGTTTATTGCCAGACCGCTTGCTGCAAGTAAGTACTGCATTAACATATTTTGATTTATACAAACTTGGGAATAAGGTAATGGGGGCTATCCCTATCCTGTTTGTGTTGTATGGTATTTTGGCAATTTTTCTTTTGCCAATCCTTTATCATGAATATCGGTGCAAACAAATTAATTAAAAAGGGAGAGCTATCAAGAATCAAACATGGATCTATGTGGCAGCAAAACCGGAAAAAGGCTGGCTGGAAACATATGATAACCATCAAAAATGCAGCCGGAAAATTTCAAATTTTCCAACTGCATTTTCCACTTCTCACTGCTGGCAAACAATTTCTAATGCCTGCTCCATAATCTCCGGCATCAAATAACTGGAAGCATACTCTGCAAAAACCTCTCCATGGTTCTTGCCCTCTGCTTTCAGATAAGTGGATGACACCCCTGCCTCTATCAGTTCTTGATGAAAGTTCTGTGCATCATAACGGAGAATATCCTCCGTTCCCACCACTAAAACTGTCTTGGGAAATTGTTCCAACTGTTCCTGTGTTGCCTTGATGGGGTTTGCCAGTTCACTGTCCACCTCTCCCTGATTGTACTGCTGTCCCCATTCCACAAGATTCTTGTAAAATTCCTTGTCAAAGTCACTGACACACTGAATTTTCTCATTTTCCATGGTGGTATCCAGCCAAGGAGACATGAGTATAAGCCCCTGCGGCATACCGTAGGTATCTCCATATGCCAGTGTGGTAGCAACTGCCAAATTGGCTCCTGCGGAACAGCCTACGAAAATAACAGAATCATATTCTGATGTAATCTGTTCATAAATGGTTCCCATATACTCCAACGTTTCGTGATAGCACTCGTTAATTGGATAATCCGGCACCAGATAATCATACCCCAATGTCTCTCCCAATGCTTGCCCAAAACGCTGGTGATAATCATTCTTTCCAACCACAAAACCTCCGGAGTGCAGGAAGATTACACATCCCTTTCCTCCTGTGCCAAGCTTTTGCACCATATCATCTTGGGTGGTTTCCATAGGTTTCTGCATCTTGTGACTACTTCCACCGCTTCTCTCTGCCATGCTGTGTATGCCAAAAACAATCCCTGCTGTCACTAAGAAAAATGCTAAAAATCCTGCTGCAAGCCCTATCATTTTTTTATGCGATAACATCTTCATACACTCCCTTTACTGCCTGAATCAAATCCTCTGGGGAAAGTATCAGTTGTAATCCCAGCCTTCCTCCACTGATGATAATTTCCTTTTGCTCCTTGGCACTTTTCTGTATCACTGTGGGAAACAGCTTTTTCATGCCGATTGGTGTACAACCGCCCCGGATATAACCGGTAAGAGATTGTATTTCCTTTACAGGTACCAGTGTAATGCTTTTTTCCCCCACTGCCTTAGCAGCCTTTTTAAAATCAATTTCCTGATCCACGGGAATCACAAATACATAATTTGCCTTGCTTTTTCCCACTGCCACCAGTGTTTTAAAACTTTGTTCATATGGCTGATTTAATTTATCGGCAATATGCATGCCGTCAATAAACTCCTCACATTCATAAGAATTCACTTGATAAGAAATTTTCTGCTTATCTAAAATACGCATGGCATTAGTTTTTATCTCTTTTTCCTTTGACATCTACCTTCTCCTTACCATCAAAAGCCTCCAAAGCAAAGAGCTTCTACTTTACAAATGTTGGCTTTATCCCCATCTCTTCCGGATAATAAATCTTATTCTCTTCCAGAAGGACAATCTTTCCTTCGTGGGATTCTAACTCTGTGACTGCACAGTTTCTGTGGACTCCCTTTCCCCAGAAGTCCTTTTTCTCCGCTTTCGTTACATAATTCAGCAGACCTTTTAATGCGGCACCATGTGTGGATATCAGTATATTTTTATCCTCCAGGGATGGATTGGTGGTGATCTCCTTTAAAAACTCTCCAGTGCGTCTGCATAGGTCTTCAATACTTTCCGCACCGTTTTTTGCCACATACTTTTCCGGTGCCTGAAAAAAATATTCAAATTCCGGATCCGGTATCTCATAGTTTGCCTTGGAACAGCCTAAGCCTTCATAGGCTCCAAAGCTCACCTCCTGCAGTCGTTCATCTGTAATCAGAGGAATATCTCTGCCTGTCACAATAATTTCTGCGGTTTGAAAAGCACGTTTTAAAGGACTGCTGTATGCCATGTGAAAAGGAATATGAACCAGTGCTTTTGCTGTAATCTCTGCTAATTGAATCCCCACCTGATTTAACTCAATATCGGAGCGTCCCTGCAATTTCCGCAGTGTGTTCCACTCCGTCTCTCCATGCCGAATAAGATATAATTTCATCACTGTCTCCTTGTCTGTTTTGGTTCTGCAAATTTTACCGAACTGCAAGATCGTGTTATCCCAAAGATGACTAACTCCACTTGCTACTGCTAAAATGGATGTAAGGGGCTGCTGTAAAAACAACTGCCCCTTGTCACATGTTTCATGCTTTTATCTAATTATTCTGTTTTTGCATCGACTTCATTCTGTGCTGCTTCACCTTCTGCTGCATTGTCTGTATCCTCTGCGGAACCTTCTTCCTCCTCCGGTGTGCCCTCATCATCAGCGGAACTTCCTTCTTCCTCTGCTGCTAAAGTAATCTTATCCTTAAAGCGGATAGATGCCCATACTTTATCATTCAACACAAAGGCATCTTCTTCTGCTGCCCATTCATCATAAAGCTTATCAAAAGCATCTGACTTCCGCTGACTGACAATGTCTTCTTTCTTGTTGTTGGTGGCTTCCTGATCAAATTCGCTGTCCAGGCGTACCACATAATAAGCAGCCTCTGTCTCGATGACAGAAGATGTTTGTCCCTCTTTCAGTTTGTTGGCTTCTGCATATACTTCCTCTTCCAGAGTGTTCGATTCCTCATCAAAGGTGACCGTAGAAACACTGTAATCGGTACCTTCCACAGCGGATTCCATATTCGCTGCTGCTGCCACTTCCTCTGCCTTGGCTTTGATGGCTGCTTTTTCCTCATCTGACAGTGATACCGTATTGCCCTCTTCATCCGTAGTATCGTCCAATGAGAATTGTACATAAGACATTTTCTTCTGAGCTGCCTCCTCGTCCGACACATTGGTATCCACATCTGCCACCATAGCAGCACTGACCTTGTTATTGAGATAATAAGTTTCAAATAAAGCCACAGCACTTTCCTCTGAAATGTGGAGTGCCTTTTTCGCCTTATCATCATTGGCTGACACTAATTTCTGGGCTGCCTCATTGATTTTTGCTGCCTCATCCTCAGAAATGGTAATATTATAATCACCAGCATGGGCTGCCACAATCTGCATTTTCTTAAACTGATCCAACATACTCTTCTTGGTTTCATCCTCCATAGTGACACCATCATACTCCTGAGACCAGTCCACTGCGGTATTAAGATACATACTGTAAAACTGTTCATACTGTACCTGTTGATAGATAGCATAAAGTCCTGCCTCGCCTACGGTAACCTCTTCTCCATAAACCGTAGCCACCGCATCCGTATCTGCAACACCACAGCTGCTTAATGATAATACTGCAAGCATGCCTGCCGTAATTCCTAATTTAATGCTCTTCTTCATTGTTCTCCTCTTTCTCTTCCTTTTTTAAAATATATTTTCCCTGTTCAAAATGTATTTCTGACCAGTCCACTTCTCTGATGGTAAAATTGTAATCCTTTGCCCATTGGTTATAAAGAGCTGAAAATTCTTCTTCCCTATTCTGCTCTGTCCAGCCATTTTGACTGCATATAAATTCCTTTACCTTTGCCGCCAGCATAGATTGTCTTAAACGTTCCATCATCATGCCCTCATCTGCACGAAGCTCATTTAAAACCTGTTGACTGTACTTTCTCTTGCATACTTCCTCCAGAATCAGCAGTTCTTCCTCGTCCTTGTCATCTAAGACAACATTCAGTTCCTCCGCCTTTAACAAAAGAACATGCATCTGCTTTAGCTGCTGCATAATACCAGATTTTACTTCTGTCTCCAAGGTTCGTCCTGTTCCCAGAATATCCCTCTGCCAAATATTCTCACCAGGATACTGTTCTTCATAAGCTTCCTCATAACTCACCTGATTGATCACCAGATAGAAATTCAGCTCCTCTAAGGTAATATCCTCACCTTGAAACTTTGCCAGGACTGTTCTGGATTCTGCAGGCTGCTCACTGCAGCCGGACACGCTGACTGCGGCAAATATAATCGGGAAAAACAGAAGCAGTTTTTTAATCATGTTTCTCATTTTTCTCCCTCATAAACTATTTTCATAACTATTCAGTACCCTCATAGTTACGAGCAAAAATCCATGCAAAATCACCTACGGTGATGGATTTTTGCCTACTTAATTCATGACAATAGAAAGTTCGCCGAGCGTGCTTTCTATTGTTTGCATTTTATTATGGTCTGTGCAGTAAATGCACAGACCTACTGAACAGTTACAATTATATTACTTTTTCTTTATTCAAGCAACAACTTTAAGTCATTTAACACTATTTTCACATTTTCCAATACAGGAGTCTGGGATTTCAGCCTGTTTCCACTTTCTTTATAAAGAAAAAAGGGCACTGCATCCGGCTTAAACTGTAATTTTCCATCATATTTTTCCAACAGCAGGGGAATTCTTTGGGGGGTGATGTTTGCCTTTTCATGCATAATAAACTTAATGCCTTCACTTTTGTCATTGACCTCTGTTACATAGACCTGATGAGCCATATTTTTCACATTGGCAATCTCTAAAAGATTTTGCACAGACCGGGGCGGTTCACCAAAACGGTCAATCAATTCATCTAACATCTCTGCGTTTTCCTCTTCACTTTCAATGGCAGCAATCCGCTTGTAAATATCCAGCTTTTGAAACTCGTTGGGTATATATTGGGGCGGAATAAATGCATTGATATTAATATCAATGGTGGTCTCAAAATCCTTTTCTTCCGCTTCACCCTTGTATTTTTTCACTGCCGTATTTAACATCTTGCAGTACAAATCGTAACCCACTGCTTCCATATGCCCACTCTGGCGCTCTCCCAGAAGATTGCCAGCACCGCGAATCTCCAAATCCCGCATGGCAATTTTAAAGCCGCTGCCCAACTCCGTAAACTCCCGAATTGCCTGCAATCGTTTCTCTGCCATCTCTTTCAGCATCTTGTTCCGCTGGTACATTAGAAAGGCATAAGAAGTACGGTTGGAACGTCCCACACGCCCTCTCAACTGATATAACTGAGACAGACCCATATTATCCGCATCATGAATAATGATGGTATTTACGTTAGATATGTCTAACCCCGTTTCAATAATGGTGGTGGAAACAAGCACATCAATATCTCCGTTGATAAAATCATACATGATATTTTCCAGTTCATGCTCCTTCATCTGCCCATGGGCAAAAGCCACATTGGCTTCCGGCACCAGCATTGCCACCATATTGGCAACCTCATCAATACGGTTGACCCGGTTGTATACATAAAACACCTGACCATCTCTTGCCAGTTCCCTATGAATTGCCTCCCGTATCATTTCCTCATTAAATTCCATCACAAAGGTCTGAATCGGCAGGCGGTCAATGGGTGGCTCCTCTAAAACGCTCATATCCCTCACACCAATCAGACTCATATGCAGAGTTCTGGGAATGGGGGTAGCCGTTAAAGTCAGCACATCCACATTTTCCTTCAGCTTCTTGATCTTTTCCTTGTGTGCCACCCCAAAACGCTGTTCCTCGTCAACAATCAGCAGTCCCAAATCCTTGTAGCGGATATCCTTTGACAAGATTCTGTGAGTTCCTATCACAATGTCCACCAGACCTTTGGATAAACCTTCTATGGTCTTTTTTTGTTGAGCAGGAGTGCGAAATCTTGACATAAGTGCCACATTCACCGGAAAATCCTTCATACGCTGAATAAAGGTATTATAGTGCTGTTGGGCTAAAATGGTAGTCGGCACTAAATATACCACCTGTTTCCCCTCCTGCACAGCCTTAAAAGCAGCCCGAATGGCTATCTCCGTCTTTCCATAGCCCACATCTCCACAGATGAGCCGATCCATGATTTTACTGCTCTCCATATCCTTTTTAGTTTCCTCGATGGCAATCAGCTGATCCTCTGTTTCTTCATAGGGAAACATTTCTTCAAATTCCCTCTGCCAGACGGTATCCTCTCCATATACATAACCGTTTTTTTCCTGTCTTGCCGCATACAATTCCACCAGATCTCTGGCAATCTCATCCACTGCGGTTTTCACCTTATTTTTTGTCTTGCTCCATTCCTTGGTGCCCAGCTTATTGAGCTTTGGTGCCTTGGCATCGGCACCGGCATATTTTTGAATCATGTCCAGTTGATTGGCAAGGATATAGAGATTTCCGCCGTCTGCATAGGATATTTTCATATAATCTCTGGCAACCTTATCCACCACAATCTTTTCAATGCCCTGATAGACACCCAGACCATGATTTTCATGAACCACATAATCTCCCACATTTAGATCCGTAAAGCTGCTGATTTTCCTTCCCTCATAGTGGGTACGTCTGTGCTTTTTCTTCTTTTCCGTCCCAAAAATATCACTTTCCGAGATTACCACAAATCTAATAAAGGGATATTCATAACCTCTGTGAATGCTTCCATGGCTCACCATCACCTCGCCGGGCAGCAACACATGATTGCCATCTTCATGATAAAAAGAGGGAATCTCATTGTCCAGCAAATCCTGCACCAGACGCCGCCCCCTTGTTCTGGAAGCAGACAGCAGCACAACTCGACAGCCCCGTTTTCGATATTCCTTCAACTCCTTAATCAAAAGTTCAAAGCTGTTTTGAAACGAATTGATGCTTTTCACCGTCATGGAATATTTTCCCTTGACTCTGTACTCGGTCCTATTGGGTTCCAGGGCTGAAATTGCAACTGTATTGCAATTTTCCAACATGCCCATAATGGTGTTGCACTGGTACATGACCTGTGCCTGGGAAGGCAGTACATAGCCCTTTTCTATTCTATGGAGCATACTTTCCCGAAATTCTGTCTCCACCACATCCCCCCGATCGTAAATACGATTGGGCTCATCCAGAAAGCAGATGCCATCCTGAAAGTAAGACAGCAGAGACACTGTATTGTCATAAAAGCTTTTGATATGGCTGTCTACACTGGCTCTGCCCAGAACCAGAAGTTCATCCTCCAATTCCTCCATCTGCCTGCTGATGCGGTATGCTTCCTCTGTTTTCATCTGTGATCGCAGGCTATCCGTCACCTGCTGTGCCTCTTCCTTGATTTTTGTAAGACCCTTTTCCCGGATTTCCTCGGTAATGATCATCTCACTGGCAGGATAAATGCAAATTTGCTCCACCTGCTCTAAGGAACGCTGGCTTTCCGGCTCAAAAGTCCGGATGGTGTCCACCATATCATCCCACAACTCCATTCGAAAGGGAAGTTCCTCTGTCAAGGGAAAGATATCCACAATACCGCCCCGCACCGAAAACTGTCCGCCTCCCTCCACCTGAGCCGTCTTTTCATAACCCATGGAAAACAACTGCTTGGAAAGCTTCTCCACATCCACCGTATCATCCAGAGATATTTTCAGTACATTTTCCTGATAAACCTCCAATGGTATCAAACTATCCATTAAACCGTCAATGGTGGTAATCACTGTTACACTTTCCTCTTCCAGCAGTGCTTTGATGGTTTCCATTCGCTCCTTCACCAACAGATTACTTTTAATATCTGCATTAAAGAAAATAAAATCCTTGGCTGGATACAAGGTAACTGTTTTATCAAACACCTTCATATCCTCATAGATTTCCCTTGCCTTTTGTTCATGAAAGGTAATGATTAATGTCCGCTTTGCTTCCTGGCTGAGTGCATGAATCAAATGTACTCTCTGGGATTCCACACAGCCGGAAATTTGGATAATGCCTTTGTTTTTTTTCAGCCTTTTCTTTATTTCGTTGTATTCTTCTAACTCCCCTAAGGGACTTAACAATACATTCATTTCCTCCACCTCAATTAAATCGGTTCATTGCCACAGCAACATCATCTTCCAGCAGCACCTCCACTGCCTCTGCTGCCCTTTGAAAAGCAGTTTCCATAAGCTCTGCTTCTTCCTTTGAAAAATGTCCCAGCACATAATCTGCCAGATCCCATCCCTTTGGTTTTTCACCTACCCCCACTTTAATGCGGCTAAAGTTTTGAGTACCCAAATGAGCAATAATGCTTTTGATGCCATTATGACCTCCGGCACTGCCCTTCGGGCGGATTCTCAGTTTTCCCGGTGCCAGACTGATATCATCATAAATCACAATCAATTCTTCTTCCGGATCTACTTTATAGTAACTGCACACTTCATCAATGGATTCTCCGCTTAAATTCATGTAGGTCTGAGGTTTCACTAAAATAACCTTTTCACCTGCAATACAGCCCTTTCCAATCAGTGCCTTATGTCTTTTCTCCCCCAAACGGATCTGATATTTCTCTGCTATGATATCTATGGTGTCAAAACCCACATTATGTCTGGTGTGTTCATATTCTCTGGTGGGATTTCCCAACCCTGCAATGATATACATGCCTATCTCCTCTTTTTCATAATCTCTGCTGCCGCAGACAACTGTGCCTTAGTATTGACACCTGCCATCTCATCCGAATCCTCTAAAATATATGCTCCTACTCTGCCGCCTTCCCTTTTGATAATCTCTAACGTATCCGGCAGATAGTACTCTCCCTGTGCATTGTTGTTGTTGATTTTGCCAAGAGCAGACTGTAAATCTTTCACCGAAAAAATATACATGCCTGAATTAACCTCATGACTTTCCAGCTCTGCTTCACTGGCATCCTTATGTTCCACATTTTTTAGAAAGTTTCCTTCCCCATCGCGAATGATTCTTCCATATCCGGTAGGATCATCCACAATGGCAGAAATCACTGTCATCTGATTTTTACTCTGCTGATGATAGTCCACTGCCTCCTTTATGGTCTTGCCGGTAATCAGTGGTGTGTCACCGCAAAGTACAATGACCTGACCACTGTCACCTAAAAAGTCAGCGGCACATTTTACCGCATGCCCGGTGCCTAACTGCTCCTCTTGCAGGGCGTAAGTTACCTTTGATGTCACTGCTTCCTTTACTTTCTCTGCCTGATAGCCCACAATCAGACAGATCTCTTCTATTCCTGCCTGCCTCACTGCCTCTATCACATATTCCACCATGGGCTTATCTTCAATGGTATGTACCACCTTAGGCTTATCTGACTCCATTCTGGTTCCTTTTCCCGCCGCCAGGATTACTGCTTTGATTTCTTTCATCATTTTCTCCTCCTAATATCTGCATACTGTCATCTATCCAGGCACACGAAAACACCCTGGCTTATGAAAACCAGGGTATCTTCGGTAGTGATTGTGCTATCCTCTTATGCATTCACAACTTGGTTGATTTTTGCCACTAAATCAATGGCATCCAAACCATGTACCATTGCTGCCTCTTCTAAGCTTTCTCCCTGTGCAGAAGGGCATCCAAGGCAATGCATTCCAATATCCATCAATACGGGTGCTGCCTGCGGTGCTGTCTGCAATAATTCTCCAATGGTCATTTCCTTCGTAATTTCTATCATGGTTTTTTCCTCCTTGGATTCTAATTTGAATACAGTGATTTTTACACATTAAAATACAAGTAAAATCACTAACCTTATATGTGAAAAACAATTTTTCACTTTCAGTTATTTTCTTCTATTAATGGTTGTAGTATACACTTTTCTGAAAAAAATGTCTAGTGTTATCATCGGTTTTCTTAGTTTTTTAGTAACAGTTCAGGTATCCGAACTGTTACGATCCAGCAGTGCTATCAGGGCATCTTCACCTATGCTGACCCAGGCATCCTCCTCTTCCTCATTGAGTCCTAAGTATTCCCGCAGGGTTTTTGCATTATCATCCATGCCCCACTGGTAGATGTAATCATCTATGTCTTCAAATGGAATTTCACCGGACAAATACTTTTCTTTAAAGTTTTTCACTCTTTCTGCTTCCTCCGTTCTTGTACCTATTTTAGATGCTTTATCTCTCTATTCTGTATACTAACAGATACAGAAAACTTTTGCAAGCCTCCCCTTGTTTTCGAACGTTTGTTTTCTCAAATATTCACTGGCGGCATACATTTGCGGTCTTTGCAGATATAAAGTGTGGTTTTGCCATTCTGTATTGGATATCTTTCTGTCTCTTCCTCATACACTAAAATATCCGCTCCCTGCTTTTGTTTTTCCTTTAACTGTCTCAAATCCGCCTTATCCTTCCATACACATACCACATGCTCCGGAGGGTTCAAATAGTTTGACAAAGCAATGAGAAAAAAGCTTTGTCCCGCCGCATTTCCATTGCCCTGGGAAAAATCACTTCTCTTATCCATGAGATTGGAAGCAAGAAAATCAATCTGTTTTTCGGCATATTCCTGCCACTCCTCCTCCAAAAGCAGATTTCTCAGCTTTACCAGATTATATGCCATCACAGAATTTCCGCTGGGAATTGCCCCATCATAAGTTTCCTTTGGCACCACAATTAATTGTTCATTTTCTTTTCCATACAAGTAAAAGCCACCATGATCCTTGTCCTGAAAATCATGGATTGCCTTTTTTACATATGCCACTGCCTTGTCTAAATAATCCTTTTCCAACGTAGCTTCGTACAAACATAGAAGTGCGAATCCAAAAAAGGCATAATCATCCAGAAAACCTTTCCCTTGGGTCTTTCCATCACGATAACTGACAAAGAGATTTTGCCCCTGCCCATTCTGTTCTATAAAATCACAGGCAGCTTTTGCCATTTCTAAATAGACCTCCTGGTCAAACTGCTGATACATTCTGGCTAGTGCACCAATCATCAGACCGTTCCAAGAAGTTAATACCTTGTCATCCAGATGAAGTTTTGTGCGTTTTCTCCGGTAATCATATACCTTGGAAATCAATTCCAGAGGCTCTTTTCTTTCTGAAAAATTCAACTGGGTTTTTTGAAGATTGGGAATGCTTTTTCCCTCAAAATTACCACCCTTTGTAATATTAAAATAAGTATTAAACCAAGTTCCCTGTTCCTTGCCCAGCAGCTTTATGATCTCATCATAGTCGAATACATAATACTTTCCTTCCACTCCTTCGCTGTCTGCATCCTGTGCAGAATAAAATCCCCCTTCAACACTGGTCATTTCCCTTTGAATGTAGCCGGCAGTGTTCTTTGCAATCCTCTGGTAGATTTCCTTTCCGGTAACAGCAAAGGCTCTGGTATAGCTCCACATCAGCAATGCATTGTCATAAAGCATTTTCTCAAAATGGGGTACCAGAAAGCGTTTGTCTGTGGAATATCTGGAAAACCCATATCCGATATGGTCAAAGATTCCACCTCGATACATTTCAATTAAGGTCTTTTCTGCCATTTCAAGAGCCTTTTTTTCTTTGGTCTGCTCATAATACTCCATTAAAAACAGCAGCTGGTGAGGGGTAGGAAATTTGGGTGCATCCCCAAAGCCGCCATACACCGGATCAAAATGATTCCAAAACCAGAGAAATGCCTGTTTTGGCAATTCATCATAGGATTCCTGATTTTTGTTCTGTTTCTTTCTGTGTACTTCTTCTCTTACGTGCCAGTCTAGCTGCGCTGCAATATCTTCTCCCACTTTTTCAAGATTTTGCTGATTGTTTTCCCATTTTTCATGAACCAATTTTATCAGATCCAAAAAACCAATGCTCCCATAGGAACCATACTTTGGAAAATATGTTCCTGCATAAAAGGGTTTTTGTTCCGGTGTCATAAAAATACTGGCAGGCCATCCTCCGCTTCCAGTGAGCATCATGCAGACAGACATATAAATACTATCGATATCCGGTCTTTCTTCTTTGTCTACTTTAATAGAGACAAAATTCCTATTTAATTCTTCTGCCACTTCCTGATCTTCAAAACTTTCGTGTGCCATTACATGACACCAATGGCAGGTACTGTAACCGATACTTAAAAATACCGGCTTGTTTTCTTTTCTTGCCTTTTCAAAGGCCTCCTTACACCATGGATACCAATGAACTGGATTATTGGCATGCTGCAATAAATAAGGACTTGTCTGATCTTTTAAATAATTTTCCAATATATCACCTCATGATTAATATTGGCTTTTTTTTATTGCCCTATTCCTCTTTCCGATTCTTTCCATTGAAATTCCTCGTATGGAATCACAAAATTTTTTGCCCCCTCTGCATAAGACCCAAGTTCGTACACATCATAGTGAATACCAATTCCTTCTTTTGTCAAAAAGAAACGTTTTGGTTCTAAGATGCTGTCCGGTCCCAGATAATCCGACCAAGAAGCCTGCCTTTCCACATATTTTGACACAATGGAACAGATTTCTTCCTTGGTATTTTCTACCACATCTGTAATTGCCACACGTTTTCCCGTGATGCGGTCAAAGACGTAATCTTCTGACCAATACATTCCATGAGCTGCCCCATGCCAATATTCTTGATGTCCACAAGTCACGCCAATATATCTGTCGTCCACATAATCAATGACTGCCTCAACATACAGATAACTCTCATAAACCGGCTCTGTTTTCCAGTCACTATCTGCTTCTGCCCACGGAACCGGATCCATCTCCTCTTCCTGTCGAGCAGACTCCACCTCTTCTTCCATAGCTTTTTCCTCTTTCTCATATATCTGTTTTAAATATTCATTTATATTTCGTTCTCCCTCTGTATTCTCATACAAAAAGACTTTGGTCAGAGATGACTTAAATAAAACATTTTCTGATAGTTCCATCACATTTTTGGCAGTCTCTTTGTGGCTGATGCGTGCTGCTTCATTTTCATAATACACATCCACCAGTTGGGGAGAAGCTTCTCCCTTCAAATCCCTTCTCATAATGCAGCCATCTTCCTCTTGGTCGGCATTGTAATAGAGATAGGTATCCTGCACCGCAAGCAAATCCATAATGTAGCTGGAAAGTACCGGTGAATGATCACCCTTTGGAATATCTGAAAGCTCCATGGCAATGTTTCCTTCATAATCTGCCTTGAAAATGTCAATTCCACTTTCTTTCGTGTCAGCAACATATATCCCTGTTTCATCCCATGCAAAAACATGATGAAACGGATCCATTTTTATCCATGGCCGTGCCTTACAACCCTGCTTTAAGCTTTTTATATACCATGTGTCCACATCTCCATAGCAGGCATAAACAAGGACTGAATTTGTGATCATTACACTACCGTTCTGTACATCGGCAGGCAATTCCAATGCTTCCTCATTATCACCCTCTGCCGACAGCTTTACCAGCTCTCCCTGACTATTTTTCACAAAAAGGTATCCATAATTTCTCATATAATACGGCAGGGATTCTATATGTTCATAGGATGCATCACAGGAAACAGGAGTGTAACCTTCCGGCAGTCTGCCATACAGGGTTTCTTCTTCCAAAGCTTTTGTCACACTGCCATCCTTATGAATACGATAATAGTAATTTCCATTGGCATTTAATAAATAAAGAATATCATCATAGATATCAATTTCATAAGAACCGTCATCATATTCCGTATTCGGTATATCCTCTGCCAGCACCGTTTGTTCCGTTCCATCACATTTGACACGATACAGTGTACAATCTTTACCGTCCAAGGAACTGCATAGGGGCTTTTCCAAGAAATAAATATCATCCCCTTGAATAAAGAAATCGCCTGACTGCTTGGAGGTAGTTTGAAACAGTACTGTTTTCTCCAAGGTTTCTGCATCATATCGGCACAAACTGCCTTCCCAATAGCCATATAGGTATCCGTCTGCCTGCTTTAACAATTTTCCTTTGCTATGAGGGAAGTAGGGCACCTCCCCAAAGTCATTCCTTTGTTCCGGCTCCTTTGAATATCCTTCTGCATGTTCCTGCTCTGATTGATTTCTATGTTTTGAAGATATCTTCTGAATACAAATGATAAAAATCCCCAGGACTATAATTCCCAAAATAAATTTCCACCATTTTCTATACATCATCTGTCTCCCTATCACAAGCACCCAATTTTAATGTCATTTTGTCCAACTGTTTTTCCAAACACAGGTCTATTTTATGTTCCCGGAGCAATTTTATTTTTTCCCATGCTTCCTGTTGTCTATCCAAATAATATAAGCATCTGATTTCCCAAAAATCCATAATATCCCTTCGACGGCTTTCCATGGGAACATCACTGTCTCTCTGCAAAAGCTTTACTTGTTCATAAGCACCGGAAAAATCTCTTGATGCCATTTTTTCATATAGTGGGAAAAACATAAGAGTTTGCTCTGCTTTGGCACTTTCTTTCATCTTTTGAACCACTTCCCGGCTTTCCTCTAAAGTTATGGCTGCATTGTCATAATCCTCTCTGAACACATCATTCACTATTTTATGAACATAATAACTGAACATTGACATCCGCATGAATTTTGGCTGTTTCTTAAGTCTGCCCCACTCCTTTGAAATCTTACGAAGCATATCGTCTGCCTTATCATGTTCTCCACATGCCATCAGTCCGTCTATCAGATTAAGCTCCTGTACCCATGTATTTTTTCTTCCGGATGCCTGTGCTTTTTTCAGCATCTCCTCAAAATTCCTGCGATAAGTTTCTGCATCCTTTGTTTTCTCCAGATATACTACATTCTCCTGGACTTCTTTTGTATACTGACAATTTTGATTGTTGACCACTGTAATATATATAATAAATATCAGTGTAAGCACCAGGAAAGCAATGTGTACCAAATCCAATACACTTGGATTCCAAATGACTCCAATGATAAATAATATTACTAAAACCAGCACTGATACCAATACCAGCACGTTTCTTGCGGTTGCTTTATTTTCTTTTTTCATCCTTCTGCTCTTCCTATCCTGCTTATTATGCTAAGGTTGTAACTATTCAGTACCTTCATAGTTACGAGCAAAGAACCATGCAAAATTGTTTTTCGGGTATTGCACCCATGAAAATTGCTACGCAATGGGTGCAAGCAGGCAATCAAACTGATTTACAGTTTGATTACTTTCGGCAATGGTTCTTTGCCTGTTATATCCACTTTTTCTTACGGTCTGTCCAGTAAATGCACAGACCTACTGAACAGTTACTTAAGGTTTACAGTTCTTACAAGGCTCATATCCCATTGCTTTCAGTTCCTCTACGGTAAGGCTGCTGACCTGTTTGTTTTTCTCACTCATCTGTTTTACACTGCTGCAGTTCATGCGGTGAATTTTCATGGTATTGGTATTGAGAACAACTCTTTTTTGGATACTTTCACTCTCTTCATAAGAGCTTTCTGTTTCTGCCTGTGTTTCCATGCTGCTATTGCTGCTGCCTTTCGGCTCTCCTGCCTGCCAGCTTTCTGAAGGCATGGTATTAAAGGTAATATCTGCTCCATCACTGACTGCCACAATACTTCCCTGTTCGTCTGTGCGAAATACCTTAATTCCCATGGAACGCAGATTGTTTAGCACCTCTGCTCTGGGATGTCCGTAATCATTCCCTTCACCACTACTAATGACAAAATACTCTGGTGCTGCTGCCTCCAAAAGTTCTCTGCTGTTGGAGGTATCACTGCCATGATGCCCTGCTTTCATCACCTGTGCCGATACATCCAGACCGCTGGCTAAAATATCTGCCTCCGCCTCCTCTTCACAGTCACCGGTAAAAAGAAAACTATTCTCACCATAAACCACCTTAAAGGCAATGGAGTTATTGTTGGCATCCTCACCGTAATCTTTTACCGGAGCCAATACAGTAATTTCAGCATCCCCCAGTGTGTATGTTCCCCCTGCTGACGGGTTCGTTATTTTATAGTTTTTTGACTGAATGGCACTGATCACATCTTCGTAGGTTTTCGTATCTTTACTGCACGGAGGCATCCATATGTCTTTACAGTCAAATTTATAGATGATAACATCCAGACCACCAATATGATCTGCATCCGGGTGGGTTCCCACGCAGTAGTCTAAGGTGGTAATATTGTTTGCCTGAAGATAAGACTGCACCTTGGTGCCACAACTGTTATCCCCTGCATCAATCAGCATACTGTGCTCACCTTGAATCAAAAGAATGCTGTCTCCTTGTCCCACATCCATGAAGTGTACTTGAAGTGTGGAATCCAACGGCTCTCCCCTCCCAGGCATTGAAGATTGGGAGGAATCACTGGCATCCTCCGTTCCCGGTTCCTCTTGTCGGGAAGATAAAATCTTTGCTTCTTCTATTTCTACGTCACTGACTGTCTCCGTTACTGAGGGTGTCATAATGGCAGTGGAATCTTCTTGTTGATTTACCCCACTTGTGCATCCTGCCAAAAGCAGGCACATCATAAAAAGCAATAAATATTTTATTCTCTTCATAACTTTTCCCCGCACCTTTCATTGATAGATTTCTATTTTTTATATAAAATTTTTAAGGTGTCTTCTGCCACCTCCACACAATCTCCCTCATTGATGTCCTGCTGATACAGCCAGCCGTCTTCTGCTCTGGTTATGATCTCCTGTCCGGTATCCATGTTTTTTAAAGTCACCCGATCTAACACCACCACTTCTTCCTCTCTGCCCTCACAGCCAAAATCCGGCTCATCAATACGAAGTATTTTTGCTTTTATTCCCATTCTGAATATTCTCCTTTTTATGACTATTATCATATATTGTACGACACAAATACCCTCAAAACAAGTGTTAAATTTCTTAACTGCCTGCTTTGAGGGTATCATAAATATTGCCATATGAATTAACTTTTCTCGTACTCTACCGAGCCTGTGGCATTTATCTCGCTATCTGAGCTGCTCCACATGAATCCGCCACTTTTTCTTTTCCACCCGCAAAGGAATGTCTTGATACTTATACACACTGAGAATAATTCCCAACAGGAGAAAAGTTACCACCGTGCCGCTTCCTCCACTGGTGAAGAAAGGAAGATACACATAAGAATAAGGAATTGCACCAATATTCTCCAAAAAATACAGAAGAATCATCATTCCCAGCAGACTACCACAGCCCACTCCCATCATCATTCCCAACTGATTTCTCTGGCGAATGGTAATATGGAAAATTTGAAAGACCAAGAAAAGCAGTATTGCCAGCACCAGAACACCACTTAAAATCCCATAATAGGATATTAGATGAGTGATAATAAAATCTGTGTTCACATTGGGCAGAACCGTTGATGTGTCTATCTTTGAACTGCCTCCAAGAAATTGACTGTTTTCTATCAGACGGTGAATCTGTGCATACACATAACCTGCCCCATTTTCATCACTTCTATTGATAAATACCTTTATTCTTTCTATCTGGTAGTTCGCAAACACTGAAAGCTTAATGCCCAAAAACAATACCACCGGCGGTGCCAGCAACACACCTGCCCACAAAACATATAAGGCTTTTTTATAGTTTTTTCCAAACCATCCCTTTGCCATGGAAAAAGACAACATTACAAGCAGGGTTAGAAATAAAACCACTGCCATACTTAAACATGGCATTGCCATAGTCAGCCATACCGGAACTAACATAAAGAAAACAGATATGGCAATCCCCTTCCTGCCCTCATTTCGACAGGAATATAAAATCCCTGCATACATTGGCACGTAGAGAAGCATCATCATGGGCAGAGAGATTGATACATTTCCTCCGGTAAAAATCATGGCACCATTTACCATCCTGCCAAAAAAGAAAACCTCCAACATCATAACACCTAAAAATACCCCTCCCAAAAGTTTTCCGTAGACACCAAAAAAACTGTAATCCAAACAGTACATTCCCGCCATAAGCCCAAAACCAATCAGCAGATACAAAAATTGCCTGGATAGAGAGAAAAAACTTTCATTTGGACACTGCACACTGATTATGTACTGCACTCCCAGTCCCAGCAGGCTTAAAACCCCAATTAGCATAAGCATATGCCATGCCATTTTCGGTCTGTGTACTCTGTCTAAGGCTATCCCTGCCTCCACCGGATCTCCCATCTCTAACAGCATCTGCTTTTGTGCCTCTTCCTCTGCGATTCCCTGATTCTTTAATGCAGTCAGCACATCCTCCATATGTCCTCGCACTTCCTCTGCCACGGCATCCCGTGCCTGCTTACAGCGAATCTGCTCTGTCAATACTTTAATATATTCTTCCATTCTCTACACCCCCATACACAGCACATTTTTCACTGCCTCCGCATACTCCCGCCATTCATCCTGTTTTTCCTTTAACAGCTTTTTTCCTATCTTGGTTAAACTGTAATATTTTCTCACCTTACCATGAACTTCTTGTTCATATGCATTGATGCAGCCTTTCCCCTCCAGAGAATGCAGCAGGGGATATAAGGTTCCTGCCTTTAACTGGAATACATTCTTTGACTTCTGTTCCAGCTTTTCAATCATCTCATAACCATACATATCCTTTTCTTCCAGCAGCCTTAAAATCAGCATTGAAGTGCTGCCTGAAATCAAACTTTTATCCACTGCCATAACAAACACCTGTCCTTTCTGTGAAATGAATTGCAATAAACTATATATAGATTATCTATATATAAGTATATATCGACAATCTATATATGTCAAGTACAATTTCATCCGCTGATTTTCTTTCAGCCTATTACAGCAAGTATTGGAAACACTCCCCAGATACAATTTTGACTGCTGCTTTCTTAGCGGCAAAGGTGGGTTCTCTATGGCAGCTTTCAATTCATGGTAAATTTCGCTGCATGGTTATGGAACGATATCTCAAATATTTCAAACTCATCTCTTGTAAACCTTTGACTTTTTATTTCTTCCAGTCAATTAATCCATTTTGATACAGGATTTTCAGATACATTACCAACCGTTCCCACAACGGCTCTGTCTCATCGCCAAATTGCTGTTGAAACTCCATCCCCAGATCATAAACACTTTTCTTTCCGTCCATTCCGTACCAAAGAAAACTCCCATACTTTTCCAATACAAACTCATTGTAATTTTCCGTATGAAAAATATGCTTCGCAAACCATGAAAACACTCCTTGCTTTGTTTTTTTCAAAATTACGCTTTCATTATCACTGCGACAGTATATCTCCTGCTTTCTCATGGGAACGTAATCCAATAGGTTCTCTCTCTCATGGCACTTTGTCATAATATCCTCCTTTCTTTATTGGAAGCAAGAACACAAGAACCACCAATTCTCCCGGCTGTTCTGCCACCCCTTCTGATGTCCACAAAAACAAGGCGGGTATGGTAAAAATTGCACCGGCAGCCAGCTACTTATTTTTCAATATTATTTCCTATATTTACAAGGTTTATTCTATACTTCTTCATAACATCCGTGGTATCTCTCACGCCCTGTTGTGCGGTAAAATCTGCCAGTGAATATACATATACTCCATCTTCATCCTTATGAATAAACTTGGTAGACTCAATGTAGAAAAAAGATGCTGCTACTTTAATCCATCATTTCTTTCATCTGAAATTCCATACGAACTGCCAGCATGTCCCCCTCCTTTTCAGCAGACACCTTTGCCTCCTGCTTAATTGCTAACAGTTTGACAATATAAAGACCAAGCCCGGCACCATTTACATGCCTTTCCTGATTTCCACGGTAAGTCCGGTCAAATAAATACTCCACATTCAAGTCCAAATCCCTTATAATCCGGTTTGAAAAAGTAATCCTGCATACCGGATTCTCTCCCGAATCATTGATTTCCATGGAAATTATAAAAGAATCCATAGCATATTTCATGACATTATTAAGCAGATTGCCAAGCATACGCTCAAACATCTGTGAATCAGCAAGTATTATCACACTTTTTTCAGGCAGCCTGATATCCGGGCAAAGCCCATGCTCACGTATCAGGGTTTCATTGTCTACAACAAACTGCATCAGCGTATTAGTTGCATTCACCACGGTAAGGTTTACCGGTGTGCTGTCACTTTCCAAAACTGACATTTCAAAAAAATCATCCACCATGATTTTTAATACTTCCAGCTTATCATGGCAAATTTTCAAATAATTTTTATCCTGTTCTCTCATTTGTCCGGCATCCATCATTTGCAGGTTACCCTTGACAACTGTAAGGGGAGTCCTAAGGTCGTGTGCGATATCCGAAATAGACTGTTTTAGTTTTTCCTCTTCCTGTTTTGTCTTTAATTTCAGCTGTCTTTGATAATCAAGATTACAGTTAAGCTCCACCGCCATGTCGGTTAAATCCCTGTCAAACAAAGCAACAGTAAGCTGCCTGTTATATGACCGTTTCCTGGAAAGTGAAAGCTCCTTTTGTATTCTTCTGATTTCCCTTTTTAAGCAAGCCAGATAAAAAAACAACCATAGGCAGAACACGGAAAGCACAATGCTGATAATCATCCATATACTCATCTCTTTACTCCTTCAGGCTGTTCTTCTTTTAATCGGTATCCTATTCCCCATACAGTTTCAATATAATCATGTCCTGTGGTCTTCTTTAATTTATTCCGAAGATTGCTCACATGTACATTAATCGTGTTATCCTCATAAAAATACCAGCTGTTCCAGACTGATTCATAAAGATTTGCCTTTGTAAATGTTTTAGAGGGATGCTCTAACAAAAGCTGTAATATCTGAAGTTCCTTAGAAGTTAAAGCTATATTTTTCCCCTGATATTCGACTCGTTTTTCTGCAATATGAAACAGAAGCCCTCCACAGGATAAAACCTCACTTTGTGACATCTCTGCATTATCTTTAAGATTCCCACTCCTTCTAAGCACCACTTCCATCCGCACCAGAACCTCATCCAGATCAAAAGGTTTTAAAATATAGTCATCTGCCCCCATCCTCAAAACCTCTAAACGGGTTTCCATACCGGATTTGGCAGACAGGCAGATAACCGGAGTATCTGCCTGTTCACGAAGCTCTTTTATCAATACATCCCCACTTTTGTAGGGCAGCATCAAATCCAGTAAAACTATCATATATTTTTTATCTCTTATACATGCGGAAGCCTCTTTTCCGTTGCAGGCACATTCCACCTCATATCCATGTTCCGTCAAAAAAGCCTCAAGCATATCACGGATTTCTTTATGGTCCTCCACAATTAAAATAGTCCCATCCTTCATCTTTATTCCTCACTAATCTAAGAAAAAAATAACAAGAGCATATAAGAAACTGTTAATAAATAATTTTTAATATTTCTGAACAGTTACCTTTCTTTCAAATATTCCACTGCATAATCAAGTATATAATCCCTTCCCTCATCAAATACGGCATGAACTGCTTTCTCATCAAAAGGAACCTTCACATCCAGAGGAATTGTAGACTTACGGCTTTTGTCAGTATCAACAAATATTTCACCATCCGCAGTCAATACCGGAATTGCTGAATAGGAAAGCTGCCCCTCGGAAAGTACAGCAGCACGTACTCCCTGTCCGGAACTCATACTCTCCGTAAATCCTATGACAGTCACATTTTCGTACTCTCCCATCATTTTTGTTAAATGGTCACCTGCACTTACCGTTTCAGAATTAACTAAGATAACAATCTGCCCGTGCCCCCAGAGGTCTTCTCCCTCAAACATCAAGCCTTCTCCAACTACATACTTTCCGGTATCCGGATCTTTCTTAAATTCCTTATTATCGTTATCCCACACCCCGTCATAAGCATATACATGCTCTCCTTTTGGTGCCAAAAGACCTGCTATCGCCATGATGAACTGCGGTGAGCCTCCTCCATTGCTCCTAAGGTCAATTACCAGATTATCGATTCCTGACTGCTTTAACTCCAAAATCCTGCTCTTTATCTCCTGTTCCATCTTACTATGGTCACCATTATTATAGGATTCACTGTCGTACATCATCTGTTTGATGCGGAGACACTCTGTGTTATCATCAATGTGATGCCATGACAGATTATCACCTTCCAGCCCCATATGAAGAATATCCAAAGTACCATGCATCCGTTTTGTGTAGGCTCCGAGCTTTTTTAGCTCTGCCTTCTTTTCTTTTCCGTCATCACCAATATATGTAATGCTAACCTGTTCTCCACCCACTCCTGCAGCCAGTATTCCTTTATAAAATTTCTCATTTTCTTCCACCGGAAATGCTGCAAATGAAACCTCCGCATTTTTCTCTGATTCTTCCACTGACCGTCCTCCCCATTCAGTAATCATGGTGCCGTTATGAATTCCTGCCTTTGCCGCCTCACTGTCTTTTTCCACATTAACTGCCACATACTTTCCGTCATTCAGCATCATAACAGACAAACCGTAATCATTGCCATAATACCTGTCACAAGCAAGCCCGCCAATATTTTCTGAAGTACTATACTGCACATGTCCGTCATGAAATTCATAGGTAAACTTTCTCCACAAAATGGCATTTTCAACTTCATCATGTACTTTATCTGCCTCTTTAAATTGTGGCAGGTATTCTTCATAAAGTGCATCCCAGTTAATACCCTTGTATTCTGCCAGCACATAATGGGTCTTAAGCTCCGCAAAAGCCCTTTTAAAATCTGCCACATAGTCAGGTGCACGATACCCTGGATTTACATTGCAAACCAAAACTGACAAAACCATACATACTGCTGCCATGACACATTCTGCCTGCCTTGTCCTTTTTTCTTCCATTATAAAACCTGTAAGCATTAAAGCCGCCCCAATATACACACCAATCATGGAAATCTCATATCCCGTTATCGCAGTAGCAACTCCACATACGATAAGCGGAATTGCATACAATATCCTCCAGAAAGGATTTAATGCCTTTTCAGCATAAATGGCAAGTGCGTAAAGACCTGCTGCAAATGCAAGCTCTAACACTGTCAAAAATATATCCGCATAAATCATTTACATTCCCTCCTACCGCATATCATCATTTTTAAAATACTGATAACCGAGCCATAAAAAGAATGAGCCAATCGCTAAAGATGCCACGACCGTCAGTATAATATCCTCTAAACTTAGTGACGTATCGTACACATAGACATATTTTAAATCTGCCACGGTATATCCCATCCAGCTTGGAAACACCGCCAGTTTATAAATATTGGTGAGCCCTAAAAGCACAGATTTACAGTACGGAAAATATCCCGCAACAGACTGCCCAAGCCCTATCGGTACAATAAATCCCATTGCCATTACCACATAAGAATTTTTTATAAGAAAACTCAAAAAGATAAATTCACAGATTATCCTGAATACCGGAAAAATCAACAGCAGATATCTTATGAGTACCCCCTTCACATCAAGGTCTGTTCCCCAGCCCCACCTTGCCACATTAAACATAAACGGCACAAAAAACGCCACAACTGTTCCCATCACACCTCCAATTAAGCTTATAACAGCCTTGCTAAAATAGACATCCCTCCGCAAATGTCCACTCATCAGCTCATAATTTGCTGTCCTGTCATTAAAATCCGAGCCGCACACCTGTGCCGTAAGCAGCAGCCCAAAAGCCATTGCCACCAGCACAAGATAGTGTCCATTTTCTGCCAACAAAGTATCTGCAGTTATTGTGGTTTCCATGCCAAAAGAAGTTTCACCGATAGCTGTCGTAAATTCCATTATTATAATAACAATTAAAAATGTAATTGAGATTGTCTCTTTTCGTAGCTGATATAGCTGTGATTTTATCAAATTCTTCATATTCTGCCCCTTTCCATCAGAAAACTGTTTAAATGAATTTTTGCATTCCTAAATCATTTTCTCACGGTCTGTGCAGTAAATGCACAGACCTGCTGAACAGTTACCAAAAAATTACTATTCCTTATCTCATATCCCTTCTGGAAAAAAACACATATCCCACTAAAAGACATATAATCCCGACCAGCAGGGATACTAAAACGGTACTGCTTATGATAGATGGCTCTAACGACAGGTTAAAGACCTGAATTTCTTCCCCACCGATATTTTTTATCTGATAATTTCCAAAATTAAATAACTGCCCCATATTAACAAGCGCCGTCTCTACTGTTAGCTCCACACCGGTTATATCTGTATAAATCATTACTCCTACCATCCCGAATGCAGTAAATGTATACCCCAGCAGCATTGCTGCATAGCAGTTTCTCAACAGGAATGTTAACAGTATATATTCACATGACATCCTGAACACCACTGCCAGGAAAATCCCTGTATGTAATGCCACATCCCCTAAAGGCATACTATTTCCAAAACCGCAGATAAGGGAAATGACGGCGACAGGCAGCACCATGGCAGCAAAACTTCCTCCAATGGTCCAAATAAGTGCGGAACAGACTCTTCCAAAATATACTTCTGCCTTGGAGTGTCCTGCCATAATCTCATAATTGATTGTTTTATCAGTACTGTCCCATCCACAAATTCTTGCCACTACAATTAAAGACAAAATCGTTGCCGCAAAGGGAAACATAGGAGATGCGAGCAAGAGATACATGCCTCCATTCAAATCCCCAAATATACTGCCATCCCCATCCATCAACAGACCCAAAAAAGGAAAAATAAGCACTATCAAAAATCCATATATAACAAGATTATCACCTCTTGTCTGATAATTCTGCGACTTCATTATGTTCCACATTCTAATCACCTGCCATATCCATATAATACTGTTCCAGATTTGCATCATTTACATGAAGCTCCACCGGAATTATGCCATTTTCATATAATATCCTTGAAACTTCCGTTGTATTATCCAGCTGTTCATAAAGCCGGATGCTGCCGTCTGCCTCCACTTCATATTCGGAAACACCTATTTTCTCCTGTAATATGGCTAATGCTACGGCATCATTATTTGTATGAATATGATAATATTCCTTGCACTGTTTATGCAGCTCTTCCGCAGACAGGGCCTGAATAATGTTCCCGTGATGAACGAAAATGTAATCCGTACAAAGCAGTGACAGCTCGCTCAAAATATGTGAGGAAATGAGAATCGTAATATGCTCCTCCCTGTTCAGCTTTAAAAGCAGTTCACGGATTTTCACAATTCCCTCCGGGTCCAGCCCGTTAGTCGGTTCATCAAGCACCATAATCTCCGGTTTTGCCAATAGTGCATTAGCTATACCAAGCCTCTGCCGCATCCCCAGGGAAAAATTTCCCACATGTTTTTTACCCGTATCGGAAAGCCCCACAATAGAAAGTACTTCATCCACCCTTTTTTTATCAGGTACTCCCTTCTGAATCCTCTGCTTTTCCAGATTTTCCCTTGCTGTCATCTTATCCTTTGCATATGGTGTTTCAATCATAAAACTCATACGACTTCTGGCTTTTGCAAGACCCTTTTCATCCTTTTCCCCATAAATGGTAATTTCTCCATTGGTGGGCAGCACCAGACCGCCAAGCATTTTCATAATTGTGGTCTTTCCTGCACCATTCGGCCCTATAAGCCCGCAAATCATGCCCTGACGAATCCGGAAACTTACATTCTTTACAACCTTTTGTTTCATATACTGTTTTTCCAAACCATTTACATCAATGATTACTTCTGACATTATAAACCTCCTCCTATTATCTATCCGCAGTCTGTTATATGTTTTGAAATCTGATACCAATTTCAGTTACAATACAATAATAAACAATAAATTTAAAGAATTTCTTAAATAACTCAAACTTCGCACATAAATTTCAGTTATGCACCTTGAAAATTCAATACCTAGTATAATCCAACTTTATTAAGATTATGTTTCATGCTTGCTGTGCCCACCTTATCGGGTACATTATACATGTTTACATACAAAAACATATTTTTAGGACAATTAAAACACTTAAAAAAATTGCCTAACCTGTCTGCCAACAGGTTAGGCGATGCTCAATAGGGCATTTTCCTGATCGATAGGCATCCACCCTTGGAGTGGGTGCTTTTCTTATGTTCAATTTACCACAATCTGTGTACAGTTTCAAGTGATTTAAACTGTACCCCTTTTCTTCGTTAGTTCACAGATAGTACTTTGCACTTGGTGTCAATTGAGTACAATATACCATCTTCCTATTACCACTATCGAAGTATTTTGACAATCATTTTTTATATGTTCGAAGTATAAGGTAAATTATAGCCATTTTTTTAACGCTCCCCCAACTCAAGCACACCCTTTATATGCCCCATCACATGTTCATACCCACACTTGCCATGCGGCAGCAGACAATGACTGCAATCCTTAACTCCTTTTTTTGTATACCGAAAGTTCCCGCCACACTGATCCTTTAACCCATACAGAGGACAATAACAAAACAGACAATTAAATTCCTCCAAATGCTCCATATCATGGCAAGGGAAATACTCACATTCCCTATTTTGAAAAAACTTGTAATGTTCCATAGGAATCCTCCTGACTTTTCTGAAATTAATTTTCACAGCCATTCCGTACCCTGCTGCTAAATTTGCCCACTTACATCTGCATGCAAAATTTATGCACACATCAATAATCTACAATAATTCCCCCGCCTAACACCTGTGACTCCCCATACAACACCACAGACTGTCCTCTGGTAAATGCCCGCTGAGGTTCTTGAAACACCACCTTTACCTTACCATTGTCTAAATGATATGCAGCCGCCTTCGCTGCCCGATGCCCATACCGAACCTTGGCACAAAGCTCCTGACCATCCTCAATTTCCTCAATCCAGTTAAAATCATCAGCAATCAGCTCTCTATGAAACAAATCCTCATTGCTGCCCAACACCACCTCATTTTTCTCCGGCCGAATCTCAATCACATAATAGGGCATGGATGCGGAAATTCCCAAGCCCTTTCGCTGTCCAATGGTATACTGATAATATCCTTTATGTTTACCGATAAAATTCCCCTCTTTATCCACAAAGTCTCCTTCTGTCACCGGAATTTTCCCAGAGCGCTCAATAAACTCCTGATAATTTCCATCCGGAATAAAACAGATATCCTGACTTTCCTTTTTTTGGGCAGTTACAAGACCATGTTTCCCGGCAATCTCCCTCACCTGCTCCTTGGTATAGCCCCCCAAGGGGAATTCTGTATGGGCTAACTGCTCCTTGGTTAAATTATATAACACATAACTCTGGTCTTTCTTCTCATCCAACCCCTTATATAAATGGTATCCCCCTTCATCCTTTAAAACTTGTGCATAATGTCCCGTTACAATCACATCACATTCCAGCTCCTTTGCTCTCTGATACAAGCCGGCAAATTTTAAATGGCGGTTGCAGTCGATACAGGGATTTGGTGTACAGCCGCACTTATAGCTTTCGATAAATTTATCAATAACCTTTTCCTGAAATTTTTCCTTAAAATTAAACACATAATGAGGTATATCTATTCTCGCACAAACAGCTCTTGCATCCTCCACATCACTTAAGGTACAGCAAGTCTTGTCCTGCTGTATATCAACCTCTTCATTGTCATACAACTTCATGGTAACACCAATACACTCGTACCCCTTTTCTTTCATTAACAATGCTGACACCGAAGAGTCTACCCCTCCACTCATGGCAATCAATGCTCTTTTTCTCATGGTTTATAATCTCCTCTTTCACACACAATTTTATATCCTATGGATTCTATTCTTTTTGCCAGACAATCTTTACACTCGGCTGCCTCCTCACCGGTACATATTTTATTATCATACAAGGCATATTTTTTCCGCACAAAGACAGGGGATAAGTTGGGCATCAGCACATTGGCCCCTGCTAAGATTCCCAGCTCCCTGCCTTTGGAATGAATGGTTCCCAGAGCTGTGGTGGCAGGTATCAGGGCATGCTTTTCCATAATCCGCAGCAAACTTATGAAAAACAGTGTTTTCTCCAAACTGCCCTGTGGTCTGTCATGAAACGGGGTGTCCTTATGAGGAATGAAAGGTCCTATTCCTATCATATGGGGCTTTAAGTCATGAATAAACAGCATGTCCTCTGCCAAGGTTTCCACTGTCTGAAAGGGAGAATCCACCATAAAACCACAGCCCACCTGATAACCGATTTCTTTCAGGGCATACAGACAATCTTTTCTATGACTGAAGGACAACTCCTTCGGATGAAGTTTTTCGTAATGATGCTGTTCTGCCGTCTCATGGCGCAGCAGATAACGGTCTGCTCCCGCCTGATAGAAACGCTTGTAGCTGTCATAGGAACGCTCTCCCATGGATAACGTCAAAGCACAGTCCGGATACTTTCTTTTTATCTCATGTATTGTCTCCTCTAACCAGTCATCCGTATAAAAGCCATCCTCTCCCCCCTGCATCACAAAGGTTCGAAAGCCCAAAGCATAACCTTGCCGGCAGCAGGATAACAGTTCCTCTCTGGTCAGGCGGTATCGCTCTGCCTTATGATTACTTCTGCGGATTCCACAATAATAACAGTCATTTTTACAATAATTGGTATATTCAATTAATCCCCGCACATAAATATCCCTGCCATAGACAGACCGGACAATCTGTTGTGCCAGACTTTGGGCATAGGATATGTCATGGGGTGTATAGGAAGATAACAAAACCAGCCAGTTATCATAAGATAATGCTTCTTCTTTATTTAGTTGGTCAATTAATTTTTTTACACCCATTTGCTAAACCTTCCTGTCACAATATGTTTCATGCTTATTGTACAATATATCATGCATTCTTCCCACATAATTATAAAAGTGGGAATGATTCATGTCAATATTTCTGTCATGAACAATAAAAGACTTTGGTATGGTCTGTGCAGTAAATGCACAGACCTGCCTGAACTGTTACAAGACTTCAGAACGATTCGTCAAGGACATAATGAAAGATATTAAAAAATGCCCGAAAATTAAGCATTTTCATGCACTCCTACAATGCATATATTCAGTTCTTTTTCATGCCCGGCATATCATTTTCTATCAGTCGGATAATTTTATCGTTCATACTTTCCCTGCTCTGTTGGCTGTAATGAAATGATACGTCATAGGTGCTGTTGCCTATTTTCTTGGTAAATCCTTTACGCTTTTCCTGTGTTCGCTTGTGGTGTCTGTTTTCTTCATTTTCTGCTCCTTCACATAGAAAAAGATCACATAGATTAGCCTTCTATACGCTCTAACGCTGTGTTATTATTTTGTTGTGATTGTGGTAGTGATTAGTTACACAAACCGGAATTTGTAGAATAGTATTTCGCCCTTTCTATTTCAATGATAGCTT
>CAMWHJ010000029.1 GCA_947174015.1 uncultured Lachnospiraceae bacterium
GTAAGAAAAAGTGGATATAACAGGCAAAGAACCATTGCCGTAGGCAATTTTAAATTTGTTGGATACTTAAAAGGAAAGAGTGCTTTGATGGTATTTGACAAGAATCCAGAATTGGGTAGCAAATGGGATAGGACTTTTTGGGCAAAGGGATATTATGTTTCAACAGTAGGTAACATCACAGAGGATGCAATAAAAAAGTATATTCAGAAACAAAAAGAAGAAGACCAAAGAAAAGAAACAGAGCGTGACTAAGTAAAGGAACCACTTTAGTGGTGAGCAGGTAGAGGGTGCTTGAGGTACCGCCTTTTAGGCACGCATGTAAAATGCCCTTATAGGGCGAAAATCAAACCACCACTTGAAGTGGTGGTTGCTGACTTAGTTACGAAAGATTATACTTTACTCGCTCTTATCTATTTTTTCTGAAAAATAGAGACAGCCTTGAAAGGAAAAAATAATTCGCACTAATTATGTACAAAACAACCCTCTTTGCGAAAGAAATGGTAGAATAAAAGAAAAAAGTTTTTCGCAAGGAGGTTTCTATGGGAAGGGAACAAGAGAGGATTCGGAGGAAATTGGAAAAAAATCCAGTTATGGAATGCAATAAGGTTAGGCAAAAGTACTGCCCAAATCTGTTTCAGGATTTTGCAGATACAAAAGATCCAAGGCATTCAAGCTATACAGAGTATTCCAACGGAGAATTACTGGGAACTGTGTTTTATAAAGGAATTGCAGGAATTGAAAGCATGCAGTTCATGACTTATGAGTTTAACAGGGAAAAAGTCGTGAAAAATTTATACCGGTTTATGGGAAGGAAAGAGAAAACATATCTCCCGCATGCAGTTACAATCAATGAATATTTAGAGAGGATGGAACCGGAGGAACTGCAAAAGGTACAGCAGAAACAAGGTTACAGTCTGATCCGCAGCAAAGCCTTTTATGATGCAAGATTTATGAAAAAATGGCTGGTCATTGTGGATGGGACACAGACTTATTCGGGAAGCCGGAAGCTGAATGACAGCTGCCTGGAACGCCATTATAACAAAGGGACACAGGAGGAAACGGTAAATTACCACTGTGATGTGCTGGAAGCCAAAATCGTGCTGGGGGAGAGCCTGATAGTAAGCATAGCGAGTAAATTTATAGAGAATAACGGGGAAGATGCCGAAAGGCAGAAACAAATGAGTGAAGAGGAAGGGAAGCAGGATTGTGAAACAAAAGCATTTAAAAGGCTGGCAGGGAAGGTAAAAAAAGCCTTTCCGAGGTTGCCCATAATACTGCTGGCAGACAGTCGGTATGCATCGGATCCGGTCATGGATATTACAGCCTTACATTTACACTGCAGGAAGGCGGATTTATTACGTTAAGTGAAAATGTGCCATATGATGAAGATTTCCCTCTGGCAGGAGATTACATCATAGATGATATTGCAGAAGACCATTGTGAATTTGTATTTCCGGAAGATAACGTTTTTCCTATTAAAGCATCCGAGTTAGAAGGAAAGACAGCTGCCGAATGCAAGATTGCAAGGAATGAGATTTATGCACGGCACGGCAGGATGTTCAATGATGAACAGTTGCAAGATTACTTTGATACCTATTCCTGGTATGAAGGAACGACTGCCCCGGAAAATTTTTCAGACAGTGTGCTGAATGAGACAGAGAAAGCCAATTTGCAGATGATCTCGGAATATGAAGCCAGAATACAGAATAGGCGGATAAAAAATACAAGTAGTGATAGATGATCCTGCAGTATGGCAGGAACCAGTTTACGGATACAAAACAAGGATACCTGTGATTCCCAGTTTAGGGGAGCAGGTATCTTTTTTTGTATACCGAATGTACCTGCCAGCAATATTCTTTTTTATGTCCCCACGGAACATAAAATCCGCAAGCAGCCGTTCTATGCTAATATATTATCTTCCTGTAACAGAATAACCAGAGCGTTATGGAAACAGTATACTTCCATAATGCCCATAAAAAGGAGGATTTTTCATGAATACAGTAATGAAAATTTTGAAACTCGCAGGAAAAGCAGCGGCCAGTACTGTCATCTGGATTGCCGGCCAACTGGAAAGGAGGAAGTGAGCATATGCCAAAGGAACTGTATGAAAAAATCATGCGTGCTTGCAAAGACAAAATCCGCAAAGGCGGCTTAACAGAATGGAAAGGAGAGAATACAGCATAGAATACCGCTACTATATCAGCAGCCTGCCGGAAGACATAGAACTTTTCAGCCGGGCGGTGAGGGGGCACTGGGCGGTGGAGAGCATGCACTGGCAATTAGATGTAACATTTAAAGAAGATGCAAATATGACCCTGGATAAGACAGCAGCCCAAAACCAGAACATAATAAGGAAGTGGTGTCTGAGTATGTTGAAACTGATAGAAATAAGGGGAAAGAAAATGTCATTAAAAAGAAAGCGTTTTAATATAAGTTTTGCACCGGCACAATTTATTGATGAACTGATGCAAATTTAAAAAATGAGATTCCATATTTTGGGAGGCAGTAACTATTCATGCGTTTGTCGTGTGGTTTTCTAGGATCTTGTCTTGTAAAATACCATAAGTGCTGTATAATTGTAAAGAGAGATTGGCAAGTGAATGAGAATCAATGTAACAATTCAGGTACTGAACTGTTACGAATCAATCATTGTATGAGAAGGTAGAATTTTATGGAGACGAAAAAGAAGAAAATATCTGTTGGTATTTTAGCTCATGTGGATGCAGGAAAGACCACCTTGTCGGAGGCATTGCTGTATACCAGCGGCAGAATTAAGAAAATGGGGCGTGTGGACAATCAAGATGCCTTTTTGGATACCTATGCTTTGGAACGGGCAAGGGGAATCACTATTTTTTCCAAGCAGGCAGTGTTGGAACTGGAAACAACAACCCTTACATTGCTGGATACACCGGGGCACATTGACTTCTCTGCTGAGATGGAGCGAACATTGCAGGTTCTGGACTATGCCATTTTGGTGGTCAGTGGTGCGGATGGTGTACAGGGGCATACCCAGACATTATGGGAACTGCTTCAACATTATAAAATTCCCACCTTTCTATTTGTGAATAAAACAGACCAAAATGGTGTGGATTGTGGAAAAGTTCTGGAGGAATTGAAAGAGCGATTTGGTGACAACTGTATTGATTTTCAAAGTCCATGGAATCAGGAATTTTATGAAAATATTGCCATGGAGGATGAGGGGGCACTGAATGAGTTTTTGGCATCTGGTCAGGTGAAGCAACAGCAGATAAAAAAACTTATCAAAGAACGCAAAGTATTTCCTTGTTTTTTTGGCTCTGCCCTAAAGCTTCAGGGAATAGAATACTTTTTGAAGCAATTTGATGAGTTGACCTTAGACAGTAAATACTCGAACAGCTTCTCGGCAAGAGTATTTAAAATTTCCAGAGATCCACAGGGCAATCGACTGACTCATTTGAAGATTACCGGAGGTAGTTTGAAGGTGAAGGATTTACTTACAAAAGATCCACAAGAGGAAGAGGGCTGGGAGGAAAAGGTCAATGAAATCCGTATTTATTCGGGAGAACGATATCAGGTGGAAAAGGAGGCACAGGCAGGAACTATCTGTGCAGTGACAGGGTTAAGCCACACCTTTGCAGGAGAGGGGCTGGGATCAGAACAGGAATTAGTTATGCCTTATTTGATGCCGGTGCTTACGTATCAGATAAAATTTCCACAGGGACAGGATCCTGCACAGGTGCTGCCCAAGCTAGCCATTTTGGAGGAAGAAGACCCTTCTTTACAAGTATTGTGGCGACAGGATGTGGGGGAAATCCACATTCAGGTTATGGGGGAGATACAGATGGAAATTCTAAAGTCTGTTATGAAAGAACGCTTTGACATAGAAGTGGAATTTGACCATGGAAGTATCTGTTATAAGGAAACCATTAAAAACAGCGTGGAAGGAGTAGGACATTTTGAACCTCTGCGTCACTATGCGGAAGTACATGTATTGTTGAAGCCTTTGGAACCCGGTGCCGGTTTGATTTTTGAAAGCAGATGCAGCGAGGATTTGCTGGCAAAAAACTGGCAGAGATTGATTCTGACCCATCTAAAAGAACGACGCCACAGGGGGGTGTTGACCGGATCGGAGATTACGGATATAAAAATCACATTGGTGGCGGGACGAGCACATCAAAAGCATACCATGGGTGGCGATTTCAGGCAGGCAACCTATCGGGCAGTACGTCAGGGACTGATGGAAGCAGAATCCGTTTTATTGGAGCCGTACTATGAATTTCGCTTGGAGATTCCGCAAGAATATATTGGACGAGCCATGACAGACATTGAATACATGCATGGTGTGTTTGAAACTCCCCAAAGCTTTGAGGACATGGCAGTACTTATGGGACGGGCTCCGGTGGCTGCTTTTGGGGAATATCAAAAGCAGGTAAATATTTACACCAAGGGCAGCGGTAAGCTGTCTTTACGGGTCAAAGGTTATTATCCCTGTCACAATGAAGAAGAAGTGCTGGAACAAATGAATTATGATCCGGAGGCAGACGTGAGCAATCCGGCAGGTTCCGTGTTCTGTGCTCATGGAGCAGGATTTTATGTGGAGTGGGATCAGGTAAAAGAGTATATGCACGTGCCTTCAATGGGAAAAGAGCCCAAACAGGATTCACAAGTTCTTACTGCCCAAAGGAATAGTCAGGAAGAATGGATGGATGCAGAGGAGGTGGAGCAAATTATCCAGCGCACCTTTTATGCCAATCAAAACAATGGCGGTAAGAACAGGAAGAAAAGCCGTTCCTTAAAAAATCAGAGAGAACGTCAATATAGCGTAGAAAGGGTGCGAACCTTTCAGGAAGTAGAAAAAAGGGAAGCTTATCTTTTGGTGGATGGTTATAATGTGATTTTTGCATGGGAAGAATTGAATGAGCTGGCACAGACAAACATAGAAGGTGCCAGAGGACGTCTTATGGACATTTTATGTAACTATCAGGGCATGAAAAGATGTCATCTGATTCTGGTGTTTGATGCATACCGTTTAGAAGGGCATTCCACAGAGATTCTAAATTATCACAATATACATGTGGTGTATACCAAGGAAGCAGAGACAGCGGATGCCTATATCGAAAAATTTGCCCATGAACATGGGAAAAAGTATGATATTACGGTGGCAACCTCCGATGGATTGGAGCAGATTATTATCCGTGGTGCCGGCTGTAAGCTTTTGTCTGCAAGAGATTTGCAGCAGGAGATAAAGGAGCTTCAGGAACGGTTAGAGACAGAGTATATGGAGGTTCAGCCAGCACATAGAAATTTTCTTCAGGATATGCTTTCCGAGAAGGCCGCCGGAGAGCTGGAGAAACTGGGGGAAGAATAGTGCGATAGCATGTGGAGCTTCAGCCAGCTTATTCTGTTTCTTCTTTCTGGGCACACAGCTCTTGATGTGTCAGATAGGTTTCTAAAGTTTCTCCCAGCTGGATAAATATAGCTGCCATCATTTCCAGTTCCTTTGGTGAAAATTGCTTTGCCAAGGCACAGGCAACTCCAGATATAAAGGTAATTAATTCACATGAATTCATAGAAATCCACTGCCTTTTATAGAATACATCATATGATATGAGGAGAAGACAAAAATGTGCCTGTCTGAGCTGTTACGATTTTTCCGTAACTGTAAGAGAAGAGAACAGTTATGAATGAAATAAGAAAATATATAATATAATGAAATAAGAAAATATAGGGAGCCTTACAGCTATGGAAGATTTTTTCTTAAGTGGTGACGGAAAAAAGATCAGCAGTAAGGGAATATTATCTTTGATATTCCTTCTGTCTGCTATGTTTTTGCTGGGAAGAGGCGTTCATTCTACGGTAAACAGTGTAAGTAATTCAGTGCATATCCGAAATCAGGTAGATAACTGGGGCTTAGGGGGTTATGGAGAAAACGGAGAGAAGCCAACAGGGAATGTGTCTTCACAGGAGCTGGCAAAATATGATGCACATTATCTGTCAGATACGCAGGATAAGGTACTTTATTTAACTTTTGATGCAGGTTATGAAAATGGAAACACAGAGCCTATTCTGGATGCATTAAAAAAACATAACGTATCAGCTACTTTTTTTGTGGTGGGACATTACTTAGAAACTGCCCCGGAGTTAGTGAAACGGATGGTGGCAGAGGGGCATACGGTGGGGAATCATACATACCACCATCCGGATATGTCAGCCATCTCTAATATGGAGAGTTTTCGAAAGGAGATGGAAGACGTTGAAAAGCTTTTTCAGGAGATAACCGGGCAGGAGATGGTAAAATTCTACCGCCCACCCCAAGGCAAGTACAGCATGGAAAATTTAAAGATGGCACAGGAGTTGGGATATCATACTTTTTTCTGGAGTCTTGCCTATGTGGATTGGTATCAGGATAAACAGCCCAGCAAAGAGGAGGCATTTTCTAAGCTTTTAGGCAGAATACATCCGGGAAGCATTGTGCTGCTTCACAGCACCTCTGCTACCAATGGGCAGATTTTAGATGAATTACTGGGGAAATGGGAAGAGATGGGATATCGCTTTTCCACACTGAATGATTTTGCCAAATAGGGAGAACGGGCGGTGCTCAAGGAGCGATGTGTGTACTGTACTTTGTGAAGTTGATAAATAGAATAATTGTAACTGTTCAGTAGGTCTGTGCATTTACTGCACAGACCGTAAGAAAAAATGGATATAACAGGCAAAGAACCATTGCCTAAAGTAATCAAACTGTAAATCAGTTTGATTGCCTGCTTGCACCCATTGCGTAGCAATTTTCATGGGTGCAATACCCGAAAAACAATTTTGCATGGTTCTTTGCTCGTAACTATGAAGGTACTGAATAGTTACGAATAATTAAAATTTCTCTGATATTGCGGCTGGATTTCTGGTCGCAATTATTTATGCAGTTTTTTTGCTTCAAGCTGCTTCTTTTTTTATTTTAAACATATCATTGATACAACGAATTATTCTTTCTATAAGATATGTAATATGTTATAGCATGATTTTTTTAAAGAAAAGCAAATGATTGTTTTATTTTCTTTTATTTCTTTCTGTGATATAATTATCTTATTGTCAAGGATATACAATTATATATTAAAATACTGTGTACAGCTTCGATTATGACACATAAATGCTAAGTAAATAGGAAGTTAAGAAAATATGCTAATGTTAGAAATGGTAAGTTATGGAAAGAAGGTATGATAGAGGTAAAATAAAATGGATAGAAATAAAAGAAGATACCATAGAAAAATATCAGGGAAAATACAAAATTTTTCTGATTGGAGTTTCCTAAGACAGCAGGTTGCGGACATTTAAAGTTCTTAATAAATTATAATGATATATGACAGGAGGTTTGTATGAAGATAGAGCATGTGGCAATGTATGTAAATGATTTATACGGGGCAAGAGATTTTTTTGTGAAGTATTTTCATGGGGAAGCCAGTCAGGAATATAATAATGTGAAAACAGGCTTTCGCTCATTCTTTTTATCTTTTCAGGATGGAGCCAGATTAGAGATAATGAACAGACCTGAGATGAGAGATCATACCAAGGACTTGGTACAGACAGGTTATATTCATATTGCTTTCAGTGTAGGGAGTGAGGAAAAAGTAGTTGCACTTACAAAAAAATTACAGGCAGACGGGTATGAAATCATTAGTGAACCCCGTACAACAGGTGATGGTTATTTTGAAAGCTGTATTGTGGGAATCGAGGGCAATCAGATAGAGATAACGGTATGATTTCGTAATACATTTCGTAAGCATAAAAACAGATCATTCCTCCTAATATCATTGGAACTTAGCAGACTGGGAAGAAAGGGGAAGAAATATACATGAATAAAATTTTTTTAGACGCCTGTAAAAACGGACAAAAGGCAGTGGTAAATACACTGTTAAAAAGAGGGGATATAAATGTCAACAAAAGAGATGAGAATGGATATAGCCCATTATATTATGCTTGCAAAGAGGGAATGAGAGATATTGTAAAGATTCTCTTAGAAAATGGTGCAGATGCATCCCTTGCTTCCAATATCAGTGTCACTCCTCTGCATGGGGCTGTACAGGGAGGAAATATTCAGATAATCCAGATGTTGTTAAATGCAGGGGCAGACATAAATGCTGCGGATGAAGCAGGAAGAAATGTTTTAATGTATGGAATCCAAAGCGGTAAAGTGGCAGCGGTAAGGTATCTGATACAACTGGGGGCAGATACATCCATGGCAGATAATGAAAACAGAACCGCAAAAGATTATGCCAATATTGCAGGACATATCCACCTTTTTGAAGAGTTGGGAGAAAGGGAAAAAACAGAAAGGGATGTATATGGAAACACTCCTTTACATCTGGCATGTGAGAACGGTCAGAGTGAGATGGTAAAAATGATACTAAAAAAGAGTAAAGCAGATATAAATAAACAGAATGATCTTGGAGAAACTCCACTATATCTGGCAGTTATGAAAAACGATGGTTATATTGCCCAACTGTTGTTGAAGGCAGGTGCAGAGGTAAATGGCAGTTATTACAATGGAAATACCTGTCTACACTGTGCCGTAGATAATAAAAATGTGCAAATAACAAAATATCTGCTGGAGGCAGGAGCAGAGATCAATGGCTGCAATTCATTTGGTGAAACCCCTTTGCTGATAGCAGCCAGAAAGGGAGAAAATGATATTGCAGACTTATTGTTGAAAAGCGGAGCAGACGTAACGCAGGTGAATAATAATCAAAATACGGCATTATATTATGCAGCAAAGAATGGATACAATGAAATTGTGGAACTGCTGATTATGGCAGGTGCAGAAAGTTAAAATAGGGAAAAAGAAAATATGAGGCAGGAAGAAAAGGAAATATTATCAAAGTTACAAAAACATTTATATAAGCATTGGAAAGAGGACTATTACTGGTGGGATAGAAAACTTATTTACTCGTCGAGTTTTTCAGGGATTCCCAAGGAAGTGAGTGATACAGTTTCGGAATATGTGGGAAAATTGTCCATAGAAGCACTGGAAGTGACAGAAGATATGGATATGGGCTTTACAAATCCGGCAAGGGGATTGTCAGTGTTTCATCATCTGGTATGGCACAATTACTTTGAACTTGTAAAGGAACTTCTTCACAAAGGTATCAATGTAAATTTGGCAGCAGGGCAAGGGGCAGGAAACGATGCCGGTGTATACACCGGCATGACACCCATACATATGGCTTGCTATTTGGGAAATTACCCAATGGCAAAACTTTTGGTGGAACATGGGGCAGACACAGCGGTCATAGATTCTCATGGAAGAAACTGTCTCCATTATCTTGGAAGTGATGTATATGAAGATAATTTGTTAAAACATAATGTGTCCACAATAGACACATTGCCCCAAAAGCTGAAAATATTAGAATTGATTCATGCAGACATACATCAACAGGAAGAACAGGGGCTGACGCCGTTGCTTCAGTTAATGGCAATCAAATACGGAAGATATGATGATGATGGAAAAAGCCGTACCACTAGAATGCTTATGAAACCCTTTATAGAACTGGGGGCATCCCTTGAGGACAGAGACGAGAATGGAAATACGCCATTACTTCTGGCATGTAAAAACAGTGCCCTTACGGCTGCTTTGTATATGATCTTAGAAAAGCAGGCAGATATCAATGCAGTAAATCAGGAGGGTGATACAGCCCTGCATCTGGCGGCAAAGGCAGAAACCGATAAAAGTTTTGGAATATGCTGTGTGCTTTTAGAACAGGGGGCAGACATCAACGCACAAAATAAAGAAGGCATAACACCAAAAGATGTGATATCTAAAATTACATGGGGAGAATGGGAAAGCCTGATAAAAAAAGCACGTTTGTCGGAAAAAAACACCATACTAAATCGGATGTGGAATCTATTTCAAAAATGTGGGCAAAGAGCATGGGAGGATTCGGACTATTATACCTTTGTCATGTATCAGTTGAAAAAATTGCTGAAAGAGACAGATAGGGATGATGACGAAGAAATGGAAACCCTGCTTAAATTAACCAATCAAGTATTGAAAAGTGATTGTGTGAACTATGAATGTCTGGATATACTAAAATCTGCAAATTTGGATTTTACCATGAGGTTTTGTTGTGACAGTACGATCACTTGTTTTAGAGATTACTTGATGGAAAAAAATCCTTCGGAATTTGGCTTTATTAAAAAGATGTTTGCTTTGGAAATTGATATGGAAACAGATTATATTGCTGGCAGAACACCCATTTGCCTGCTGGCAAAAAACAGTGGGGAAATGAATAAAATCAACATGAAAACACCGAATGAAAAATTTGGCGGTTTGGAGACAGAGGTGGAGGAGAAATATGAGAATCTAAAGGACATTATTTTTCTTTCCAGCATAGAATCCATGGAAAAAACGGATGCAGACGGTTATGCCGCAATACATTATGTGGCGAAAAACAGTCATATGCCAATGATGATGTATATGATAGAGAGGGGAGTGAATGTGAATTTAGTCACAGATTATCCGGCAAAGTCCGGTCTTACACCATTACATATTGCCTGTATGTGGGGAAATCCATATATGGTGGAAATGCTTATGGAAGCGGGAGCAGATGATACCACAACGGATGCTTTGGGAAAAACAGCAGCTCACTTTGCAGTGGAGGAGCTTTGCTCCTTTCAGAAAAATTCCGAAAAGAAAATATCCCTGCTGGTGCTTTTAAAGCATATTGATATCCCTGAAAATGAAGGAAAGACACCCCTGATTTTGCTGCAGTCCCTGGAGAAAGCCTCTGCTTTTTCGGAAACGCTAACGTTGTTGGAAATGGGAGCAGATGTGAATCACGCTGATAACGAAGGCACTACTCCATTGATGGCACAGGCAAAAAATCATTGTCAGCAGGATATCATCAAGGAGCTGTTGAAAGCCGGAGCAGATATTAATGCCAGAGATCATAAGGGAAATAATGCACTTTACTATGCACTTTTGTATGGTCATACTGCAGTGGCAAGATATCTGGTGAAGAAGGGAGCCGACTGCCATATTGTCAATAATGAGGGCAAATCGCCCATAGAACTGGCAGCCGTGAAAGGATATAATGAAGTATTAGAAGAAATGATGTGATATATTCACATGGGTGCTTCGTAAGCGATGATGTACGTGGCACTTTACGAACCTTACAGAAAAGTGCAAGGTTCTACCGGAGCGAAGTGAATATATAGAAATACTAGATAAAGGAGATATTTATGAATCATCAGGAACAACAATTAGAAGAACAATTAAATATGCTGAAAAAGAGTTTGGAAATTTATGGGGAGAGAGGAGAAGAACTATACCAGCTGCAAAAGAAGCTTTTGACTGCTACCTGCAAAGGGGAACCATTGTCTCCGGAAGAACTGCAAAAGACCCAGCTTCGCATTGCAGAACTTTCACAAGGGTTAGCGGAATATGCTGCTGATAAAGTGAGAGAGGAGTATTCTGCCCAAATACAAGAAGAGGAGGATTCCAAGGAAGAGGAGCAGAATATGAATGAGGAAAGCGAGGATTTTGAGGAAGAAGAGGAAGAACAATCTTTGGGTTTTGATGCCCTTTGTGAGGCAGCAGAAAAATTATATCCGGGGCAGGAAAGCAAAGGATTTGGCACCATGGTTCCTTACGCTCTGGGAGGAAAAGATCCTCTTGATTATATTATGATTTTTGAAAGTGATCATGGGGGAATTCCCCACTGGCATTATATTACCTGCGGATTCAGTGATTTGTATGAAAAAGAAACAGATGATGAAGAATACAGTGGCTATGGCTTTGAGCTTACCTTCCGTTTAAAGAAAGAATCTGAGGAACCACCAGTATGGGTATGTAATTTGCTGCAAAATTTGGCAAGATATGTGTTTCAGACAGGCAATGTATTTGCACCCGGGCACCATATGAATGCAAACGGACCTATTATGCTTGATTCCGATACAAAATTAACGGCACTGGCATTCATGGAGGACTTGGAGTTAAAAGAAATCCAAACTCCCTTTGGTAAGGTTGAATTTATCCAAGCAGTGGGCATCACCAGTGACGAACTGGATTCCATTATGCTTTGGAATGGCCGTAAATTGTTAGATGTGTTCAATCAAAACATTCCTTTGGGAATTACCGTTATGGATCGTTCTTCCTTTATGGAGAATCCAAATGTGATGGAAGCGTTTAAGGATGGAATGGAAAAGGATGGTTCCTCCACAGGATTTTTATATACTGACTGTGTGGGCTATGCCATCAATACCTCTGACGGGATTGAGAACTTCGGCAACGTGCCTGCGGGTGCCTGTGTTCCTGAATTTGAGGGTGGAGCTGTCTATTTAGGTGCCGGACAGGTGGAGAAAATACTCACCATGTTGAAAGGACGTCTGATGAAGGGAAGAAATCTTGATTTAATTGGTAAAAGTGCGGTGATACAATTTCTGGCATCGGATGAGACAGATTTTTATATTGATTCGGTGGAAACCAATGATGATTTTATTTTTGAACTGGACATGAAAAGTCTCAGGGAAATTTTAGAATTGCTGAAACCAAAAGCAGGTGTTTACAATCTCACCTCCATACCGCTTAAATTTGTGATTTCAGAAACGTTAATCAAGGACAGTGATGGAAATGTGGTACAGCGAATTGGATAGGGCAGAAGGGTTCCGTAGGGAGTGACTGGGATATGCAAGAGAGGAAGGAACGAACATGGATTCCATGAAAAGGAATATGAGAAAACCATGAAAATCAGCGAACCAGAAAATAGTTTTTGATTTTTTTAGAAGAAAGGTGAAAAAAAATGACATTTGACAGAATGGATTACTATTTTGAGAAAGCATTGGAAATTTATTGTGAGGAATCCAAGAAGGACAGTTCTCAGCTTATAGAGAAAGAACTGGAAGAAGTCCAATATCGTGCCAGTAATCATATTGGCTTTTTTCTGGCATGGATTATCAAAAATGATTTTATCGGAGAAATACATAGAAAATTAGAAGAGGATGGAATAGAGTCTGCTGTGGATGCAGTAAAAAACGAGAAAATGTCAGGAACAGAATTTTTCTTAGAACAATGTGACGGAAAGTTTTGGGATGAGGATGTATCGGATGAAATTCTTCCATTTGTAGAAAAATATTATGAGGATTATTTTCATGAGTATGTCACATGGGTGATAGAGGATTTGGGTGATTTGCCAATGGAGTTTATTGGAACATGGGAAGACTATCATCAATTTGAACATATCTTAGATGAAGCATACAAGGAATTTTGCAAATCACTATAGCTGATATTGGGTCCTTATGTGACTGTAAATGGGATAAAGAACATGGAATAGCAGTCATATTGTCAGAGGATAAAGAAGTGAAAAAACGACCATACAAGAGCTTTTTGTCATGTATGGTCATTTTTGCTGCACAGCCTATCATTCATTTACAATCCGATAATATTCCCCGGAGGTAATCTTATATACTATCCCATACACCAATGCAAATACCATGCAGGTGACAGCCACACTGATTACAAAGGTGGGCATGTGAACAATCATTACCAGTTTCAGGCAGTTTGCCACAATATGCAGAGCCACTGCGGAGTGAATGATTGCAGTAACTAAGGGCAGGAAAAAGAGCAGCATTACTTGGGAGTGAATTGCCTGCTTAATCTCTTTTTTAGATAAGCCCACCTTCTGCATAATGAGAAATCGTTCCCGATCATGGTATCCTTCGGAGATCTGTTTGTAGTAGATAATCATAACCGTGCAAATTAAGAACAGTATACCCAATACAATTCCCACAAAGAACAATCCGCCATAAGTATTATAGAAAAATATTTCTTCCTGTGTCCGCAGAGTGATATCCGCATATTGCAGTTTTCCATCAATAGTTTTCTGCAGTTTATCTGCAAAATCTTTTGTGGTTTCCGCAGAAGCATCCATGTTTATTCCCATATAGCAGACAGGGGCAGCATAGGGAGTATCCTCTTTAAAGGTTTCAGATGAAAAACGATAGAAAGTATCCCGGTCCGGCACTACAATCAACAGCGTGGAAAACAGTGACATAGAGTAATTCTTTATGTAAGTTAAGCACTCTGTCAGGGGAGCTTCTTTTATCTGGTAAATATGTCCTTCAAATTCTAAGGTATCATGTGGAAATATCTGATCCGCATCATAGAGTAGAATTTCATTTTCGCCTAAGGTAATAGTTGTATTATGAAAGCGGTTGTATTCCTGCAAAGTCATCACATAGGTATCAGGCATATGTACTATATCCATAGCATAGACGTTTTCTAAGATGCTTAATGTATTTCCGTCCATATGAAATACAGAATTTGCATAATTGCAGTAGATGAAATCCTCATAGACTGTATTGCAGGAATGGGCAGTTTCTTTTACATAATTCTCATAGATCTGAATTTGTTCCAAATCTTCCTCATAGGGGAGATACATCTGTACGGAACGGGGATAACGTTGGCTGATACTGTGTTCTCCCTGACTATACAGACAAACGGCAGCGGAAATCACCACAATGGCAGCGGATGAAAGAATACAAATGGTGGCAAGTCCGGCGGCATTTTGTTTCATACGATAGAGCATACCGGAGACACTGATAAAATGTCTGGTATGATAATAAAAATTCCGATTCTTTTTCAGCAGCTTTAGAATGGCAATGCTTCCGGCGATAAATAAAGCATATGTGCCTAAAATTACAGAGAAGGCAGCCGGAAAAAAGCGTTGGATAGACTGCAGGGTGTTTTGGGAAGTGAGGGTCAGATAATAACCAACACCAGTCAATACCAGTCCAAAAAGTGTTAGTAAAAGCCTGCTTTTTGGTTCATGTTCGCCAGAACGGTCACTTTTTAGCAGATCAATATCTTTGGTTCGGAAAATGCTAAAAATCTGACAGAGCAGTATGATAAGTGTCAGCCAAAGTGTCAATCCAAACGTATGATATATGGCATTGGTATTTAGGAAAAATCCCTCGGATATTTCCTGCCTGATAATCCGAAGCAGTAAAAGCAGCAGTAGTTTATCAAACAAAATTCCAAAAAACAAAGCGGTGATCAATCCCACAGAAAACAGCAGAATAGTTTCTATCACAATGATGGCTGCCACATGCCTGCGTTCCATGCCCAAAACCCGGTAAAGCCCTAATTGCTTTTTTTGCTGTTTTTGTACAAAGCTGTTGGCATAAAGAAGAAATATAAAAGAAAAAAAGGCAGCAACAAAACAGCCGGACCGCAAAATGGAACAAAGAGTTGCAGCACCATGAAAACCTTCTTTCTTAGTATTTACATCATAAATTGCCGGATTGCCGGAAAGCGAGAGCAAAATATAGTAAAACAGCATACTGCCCATGAAGGTGAGAAGATAAGGTACATAAACTTTCGTATTTTTCTTCAAATCAGTCAAAGCTAATTTCCAGTAAATATGTTTATTCATAGTCTGCACCTCCCGACAGCATGGAAGTCAGTGCATCGTTGATGGTGGAAAACATTTCCTCTTTGTTTGCATGCCCTTTATAAAGCTGATGGAATATAATGCCATCTTTCACAAACAGCACTCGGCTGGCATGACAGGCAGCCTGTACACTGTGGGTTACCATAACGATGGTCTGTCCTTCTTTGCTAATTTGTTCAAACTGATTTAGCAGTTTCATGGATGCCTTGGAATCTAAAGCACCGGTGGGTTCATCTGCCAGTAAAAGTTTCGGGGAAGTAATCAAAGCTCTTGCCACAGCCGTCCGCTGCTTTTGTCCGCCACTGACCTCATAGGGATATTTTTTTAACAAGGAATCGATTCCAAGAGCGGTGGTAAGGGGATGGAGTTTTTGTTGCATTACCTTATAGGGGGTTCCCGAAAGCACCAATGGCAGCAGAATATTGTCCTCAAGGGTAAAAGTGTCCAAGAGATTAAAGTCCTGAAACACAAAGCCCAAATTGTTCCGTCGAAAAGCCGCCCGTTCCTTTTCTTTAATGTTGGAAAAACTTTTGCCTTCCAAATAGATTTCCCCGGCAGTGGGAGTATCCAGAGCAGCTAACAGATTTAACAGTGTAGTTTTGCCGCTGCCGGATTCTCCCATAATCGCCACAAATTCTCCAGCCTCCACAGAAAAGTTAATATTGTTTAGAGCCTCCACCGAAGCACTGCCGATTTTGGCTTTGTATATCTTTTGCAGGTTTACAGTTTCTAACATTGGCATGGTAAGTCCTCCTTCTATTTCATTGTAGCAAAAGGTTATCTTTATCTTCGCTTACAGTATATCAGTGGTGAAGGAGAAGTTCCTTAACTTTAGCTTACAGTTTCGAGGGGAAATCTTACAGTTTTGTAAGGTTTCCCCTAATACATGCTGATTTCTTGAAAGGAAATTATAACACATGTTCCTGCTCCCGGTTCAGAAGTAATCTGTATCTCGTGACCCAGCTTGTTTAAAATCCTCTTGCTGAGATACAGACCAAGCCCACTGGCTTTTTTATCCATTCGTCCATTAAAACCGGTATATCCACGCTGAAAAATGAGGGGCAGATTCTCCGGTGCAATACCAATTCCGGTATCTTCAATGGAGAGCAATGTTTCTCGCCCATCTCCATAGAATTTCGTCTCTGCAGAGATAGAAATGCTGCCCTTCGGTGTATATTTTAGTGCATTGGAGAGAATCTGCTCCAGCACAAACACCAGCCACTTTTCGTCTGTCAGCACCTGACAGGAAATATCCTTCAAAACCAAACGAACTTTACTGTGGATAAAAAGCGGTGTATATTTGCGAACAGCCTGCTTTATCATATCGTCTAAGGAATAGTGTCTTAACACCAAATCGTGGTTCAGGTCTTCTAACCGGGAGTAGCACAGCATAACATCCACGTACTGTTCAATTAAAAAAAGTTCGTTTTTTATGGCAGTTACATCCTCCGGTGATGTCTGTATTAACAGACGGAGAGCAGAGATGGGGGTTTTGATCTGGTGTACCCACATCATATAAAAATCTCCGTTTTCCATAATGGTCTTTTGTGTGGAAATCTGCAGCTCATGGAGTTTTTTCTCCAAGCCTTCAATGATTTGCCAATAATACCTATCCCACAAAGTAGGCTGTGGGATCTGTGTTTCAAGATTTTGGTGTACAGTAAAATCATAGTCTGACAGAACCTTATGTTTTTTGTTGCATTTTTTATAATCAAAATAACCAACAGTGACAGCAGCCAATAGACAAAGCAGGAAAATATACAAACAAGGTTCCAAGGTCTGCTGATAGAGGAAAAGTATTATCAGATTTATGATAGAAAAAATTAGCAGTAAAACAAAAAATCCTCCTCGTTCCCGGCAATAATCCCCAAATCTCATCCCAGCAGATACCCTAACCCTTTCTTGGTCTTAATGTAATCCCCACAGCTTGCTGCTTCCAGTTTTTTTCGCAGTCGTGTTACATTTACCGTCAAAGTATTATCATCAATAAATTCATCATTGCCCCACAGACAGGTCATCAGCGCATCTCTGGAGACAATTTTTCCGCAGTTTTCCAGTAAGAGCTGTAAAATCAAAAATTCGTTTCGAGTCAGTGCTATCTGCTCTTGCTCACAGAGTACGGTACTATTGTTTAGATTCAAAGTCAAAGCTTCGTAGCTTAAAACCTGGCGCTGTTCATTTAAGGTGTAGGTTCTCCTCAGCAAAGCTTGGATTTTCGCTGTCAGCACCGGCAAATCAAAAGGCTTTTCAATAAATTCATCCCCACCCATATTCATTGCCATAACGATGTTCATGTTGTCTGAAAAAGAGGAGAGAAATATAATGGGCACGTTGGAAGTTCGGCGAAGCTCACTGCACCAGTGAAATCCGTTAAAAAACGGCAGATGAATATCCATCAGCACCAAATCAGGTCTAAAAGAATCAAACTCCAGATTCACCCGCTGAAAGTCCTTTACATATTCCACCACATAATTCCAACTCTTCAAGTGAGACTGCACTGCCTGTGCGATGGTGAAATCATCTTCTACAATTAAAATCCGATACATTTTTACTCTCCTATTTTTGAATATTTACCCCATATTATAATAGGGAAGCAGATTTTTGGCAACTCTACGATAAATGATTCCGTAAAAAATGTAAATTTATGTTAAGGAATAGTAATTCCTTACTATAAATGAGTATTCTTGAAAAAATATTTCCTTTGTACTATGATATATGGAATAAGAAGGTACCATTGGTACAGACTGTAAAAGGCAGCGGATAAAAATGTTCCGGTCTGCCAAATTTACCGAAAAAAGGGAGCAGAAAGCTATGAAATTAAATCAAAAGACACAGGGAATTCTATATATCTTAGGGGCAGCATTCTTTTTTGCCTTGATGAATCTGTTTGTTCGTCTGTCTGGTGATGTTCCAACCATGCAGAAATGCTTTTTCCGCAATATTGTAGCTGCGTTCGGTTCCTTTCTTCTGCTGAACAAAAGCCAAATAAAGATAGAGACAGCCAAGTTAGGCGGAAAAAATATGATATTTCTCTTATTGCGGTCCACGGCAGGATTGTTGGGAATCATTTGTAACTTTTATGCAGTGGACCATCTGCCCATTTCCGATGCCTCCATGCTGAACAAGCTGTCTCCCTTTTTTGCCATTATTTTTTCTGCTTTTATACTGAAGGAAGTGGCAGGAATTAAGGAGTGGGGAATCTTACTGGTGGCATTTGCGGGAGCCATGTTTGTGGTAAAACCCTCTTTGACTATGGATTTTCTGCCGGGTCTTATTGGTATGGTTGGAGGTGCCTGTGCCGGTCTTGCCTATACTTTTGTGAGAAAATTGGGACAGAGAGGGGTGCTGGGGATGATAATCGTGTTTTTCTTCTCAGCCTTTTCCAGTCTTGTACTTTTGCCCAACTTAATATTACACTATACACCAATGAGTGCATGGCAGTGGATTGCCCTGCTTTTGGCAGGTGCGGCGGCCATGGGAGGACAGATGTGTATCACCATGGCCTATACCAAGGCACCTGCCAAAGAAATTTCAGTATATGATTATGCTCAAATTGTATTTGCGGCAATCTTAGGATTTTTTGTATTACAACAGATTCCGGATAGATACAGTATCTTTGGCTATATCATTATTTTGGCTGCTGCTATATTAAAGTGGAAGAGTGCTCAAAAATAGTTGTTGAATTGTTACGTTGAATTAAAATTCGCCAAAGGGATGGGACCACTTAAAACGGTTCTTGCCACATAAAGGCTTAAATCGCTGCGATTTTCCATGGACCACTTCACCAAAAAAAGCGAATTGTTTGCAATTTCGATGCATGTAATACATCTGGGATGGACACAGCTACCGGTGTTAATGTAAAAAGGATGGCTGCTGTCCAAAACAGAACGGTGGGTGTGTCCGGCAATGACAGTAGTTCGATGTTCCTCTCCCCATTGTTCCAGCCGCATTTCGGTACTTTCCTTTACAGAATAATTTTTTGCTGCACTGGTGGGGTCTAAAACACCGAATTGCTCTAAGGGCTGCCACAGATAGCGAACCAGAAATCGTGACAGCTGCCAAAAGGTGGAATTTAGAGTGTCCGCTTGATGACCATGAATCAGAAGAAAGCTGTGACAGCTGCATATATCCTTTAAAAGCAGGCTTTCATAGCAGGGGAAAGAAAGCAGTGAACAAGGCTTTCTTTTGATCATATCATGATTGCCGTACAGCATATAAAGACGATTCTTGTGGTGGAACTGTTCCAAAAGCCAGAACACATTGGCATGAATTTCCTGAACTTCCTTAAAGTTTCTATTTTCCCATAACTCATCCCCGTCTCCAAGTTCCAAATAAGTGTAGCCGGAATGATAATAGTAGGTCAGTGCAGCAAAATAGAGGTGCTGATTTTTTAAAAAATTGTCATTAGAATTGCCGATACCCCGATGGCAGTCACTGATAAGTACCAATCGGGAACTGCTGCACAGAGATAGTACCTGGGCATTTTGATACGCCTGAAAAAGACGTTTTTGCCATCCCATGACTAACGATGCTTTCCCAGCTTGTAGCGTTTGATGGTAAACATCCGCCGAAAAGCAAAGGGAAGGAAGTAATACAGGCACAACACTCGGTCAAGTGAGCGGACAAAAGGTTTTGTAATCTTTAAATATAGTTTTACAAAGTTACGGTTTTTCCACTGTGCAAGACCACAGCGAATACGGCGAAGCCGGGAAACTTTGCAGACGGAACAGGAGTCGTATACAAAGGTTACAGTAAGATTGCAGATATACAGGGTGTCATTGGCATAGCCTTGAGCCTCCAGTGCATTTACAAAGGCCCCCAACATTTCACTGTTGGGAAAGGTGATGCTTACATTCATGGAAAGGCTGGCAGGTTCGCTGTAAACACCCATCACAAAAGCAGTGAGCCACCAGTGGGGCTTCTTCATTTTTGCGAGGTTCATGTCATTACGACACAGGTTTAGGCTCATGGGCAGCATATCTTTATCTTTCACACAGTGGAACATGGTAATATCCCGCAGCATGGGAGGGACAAAGGAATCGCTGTAATAAACTCCGATTTCACAACCGGTATTTATGCCATATTGTCCTTTCCACAATTCAATCAGCCATGTTTTATCCTGATAGTCAAAATAAATGGGTTTATTGTCAAAAACCATATTAAAGTGTGGTGCATAGTGATTGTAGCTTTCGGTATATCCAAAATTTCGCTGCCAGGCATGGAGGGTGGTGGAAAAAATATCCTGCCTGCTGTCGTAACAGTAACCAAAGGGTTCGATGATCTCAGTAATTTTATTGCATTTTTCCTCAGGTGTCATCTGGCATATCTTTTGTACAATTTTTCGTTTTTTGCAATGGAAAAAGAGCATGTTGCAGAGCACGAATAAAAGAAGTAAGAGAATCAGATAATACATAGGCAGCTCCTTAGGATTGGTTATTATTATTTTATGAAAGCCAGTCTAAATGGTGTATGAGGAAAGAGCTTATTTTGCCCCATTTTAAATGCATCTTCGATGTATGAGGCAAAATCCGGCATGTCCACTGTATTGGTGCATAATTTAGCAGCAAGCGTAAAGCTTGCGTTTGAACAATAACAAGAAATTTTCGTAACTGTTCAGTAGGTCTGTGCATTTACTGCACAGACCGTAAGAAAAAGTGGATATAACAGGCAAAGAACCATTGCCGTAGGCAATTTTGCATGGTTCTTTGCTCGTAACTATGAAGGTACTGAATAGTTACAAATTTTCAATTAGAAGGAGGTTTTTATGGATAAGGAAGTAATGTATCGTTTGACCTATGGTCTATTTCTGCTGACTGCAAAGGAGGGGAACAAGGATAATGGCTGTATTGTGAATACAGTATCACAGGTTACGATGACACCCAACCGTATTATGGTTGCTGTCAGCAAGGAAAATCTTACCCATGATATGATAGTAAATACAGGGATATTTAATGTATCTATTTTGACTGAAAAGTCTAAATTTGACACATACAAACACTGGGGATTTCAAAGCGGCAGGGAGGCAGATAAGTTAGAAGCAGTGTCCTATCAACGTTCGGAGAATGGATTGGTGTATCTTGTGGAAGAAGTAAATGGTTTCCTTTCCGGAAAGGTGGTGTCCATGATTGATTTGGGAACTCACACCTTGTTTCTGGCAGATGTGACAGATGGTAAAGTACTGTCGGAGGATAATTCCGTCACTTATGATTATTATCAGAAGAATATTAAAACGGCACCATCAAAAACTCAAACAAAAAAAGGATTTATCTGTGTGGTATGTGGATATATCTATGAGGGTGATACACTGCCAGAGGATTTTATATGTCCATGGTGCAAGCACCCGGCATCGGATTTTAAGGCGATTGAGTAGTGGGTTGGTGCATAGGGCATCCACAGCGTAAGTGGTGCGGATGCCCTAAAGATTTTGTGCTGGGTATTAAAAAAATATAAAACAAATATAAAATAAATATAAATCGTCTTATGCACAAGAAAATATGCGTAAGATGTGATATAATTTCATTGAGGTGGTTCATATGAGTGATAAAGGGATGATCGGATTTTATATATTAGAAATTTTAGATGAGCATTCGTCCAAGGAACGGAAATTGATGCAGTCAGACATATTGGCATATTTGAAAAAGGATTATAACATCATGGTAACTCGCAATACACTGTCAAAATATCTGAAGGAACTGCGAGAAAAAGGCAGAGTCACAGGTGCCAGGGGTGTATATAGTGTTAGGGAATTTTCCAACAATGAAATTGCAATTATGCTCAACAGTGTTACAGCAGTTAAGGCAGTTCCAAATGCAGAGATACAAAATATAGTGAAAAAACTTAGGAGTATGGCAGAACCAGAGGAGAGAGGCAAGTTTTGTCACAGTTATTACTTGTCTGATTTGAATCACACAGATAATGGTAATGTGGGAACAATTATTAACACAATACAGAGAGCTATTGAGGATAGAAAAAAATTAGAGATTACTGCTTGCGGATACAATGTTGATGGTGAATTGCAGCAAGGGAAAACTTATATTGTAGATCCATATTACATAGTAATGGAAAAATCAAGGGCTTATCTGCTGTGTTACAGTGGCAGAGAGGATGTGGAACCAAGAAGAATCGACCGCATGGAGAATGTAAAAATTATGAAAGAAAAGCGAATGGAGATTTGTCAGATAGACAGGTATAAGAATCGTACATTTCAAATCGAAGAATACATGAAAGAGCATATTTACATGTATTCAGGGGAAAGTGCCCGAATCACATTAAAAATTAGAAAGTCTAAAATAGGAGACTTTATTGATTGGTTTGGCAAGGAATATAGAAAGATTCAAGAGCAGGAAGAATACATAATAATTCAGGTAAAAGCCAATGTGGAAGCAGTGTACTTTTGGTCTTTACAATACAGCCGGATTGCAGAAGTAATTGCACCAGAGAAATTGCGGAAGAAGATCAAAGAGGGTGCAGAAGAGATTGTGAAGATGTATGAGTAAATTAGCTTGAGAGTAATGGAAGTTTTGGTTACGATTCATATCAGGACTTAGCATTTACTGCTAAGTCCGTGAGAAAACGTATGTTAAGCAAGTAAAAATCCATTTGCGAAGCAAATTTTGCATGGATTTTTACTCGTTACTGGAACGGAGTGAACAGTAACAAGTTTTGTGAAACTTGGATGCATGAATTTTTGTATGAAACAGAGAAAGTTATGAACAGTTATACAGTATTTTTGATTCAAAGAAATAAAAAAAGACCTGAAACTCAAGTCTTTTATACTGCAACCGCAGTTCCCAATACAATGGGTAATTTCGATAAATCGTTATTTGAACTCAGTAATGTAAAATCGTGATTATATAATAAATGATTTTTGAGTAATTGTCAATAGAAAATTGTGAAACTTTAGTAGAACATGGGAGGAATTTATATGCGAAGTGAAGAATATTTTTTGGGATTTGATATGGGAACAGGAAGTGTAGGATGGGCAGTAACAGATACACAATATCATCTCCTTAAGATAAATCGAAAAAATGCATGGGGTTCTGTTTTATTTGAAACATCGGAAGGTGCAGAGGAAAGACGAAATAATCGTTGTGCCAGAAGACGATATCAAAGAGAAAAAGAAAGATTAGAGCTTTTAAGGGAATTGTTTGAGGAACAGATACAAAGAAAGGATGCAGGATTTTTCTTAAGATTGCAGGAAAGTCGTTATGTGAATGAAGATAAAAGAGATGCTCAGGGAAAGAATCCAGAACTTCCGTATGCAATTTTTGCGGATAAGGACTATACAGATGTGGATTATCATAAGGAATATCCTACCATTTACCATTTAAGAGAGGCATTGATGGAGCAAGATAAGGAGTTTGATGTAAGGTTAGTTTATTTGGCCATAGCCCATATTTTGAAAAACAGAGGGCATTTTCTGGCAAATGTGGGAAGTGATGAGAAAACAAAAGATTTGGATGAAACCATCAAAGAATTGCTGGATACATGGAACCAGATTATGCTGGAAGACAAGGAAAAATTTTTTTTATCAAGGGAACAGAAAGATGAAATTACTGATATATTAAAAAATGCGAAACTAACAAAAAGTAAAAAACAACAGGAAATTGTACATATTTTTGGGACAACCAATAAAGAATTGAAAAAATTAATTTCCCTGTTTACTGGTGGAAAAGTTAAATTTGTTGATTTATTTGGTGTAAAGGAATTTAATGATTTAGAGGAAAATGATATCTGTTTTGATACGATTGATTTTGAAAGCAAGGCAAGCACATTATACGGAAATTTAGAAGAGTATTTTGAGATTATTCAGAGAGCGAAAGAAGTTTATGACCAAATGATTCTGGCTAATATTTTAAAAGGGGATTCCAGTGGTTGGATCTCCAAGGCAAAGGTTAAAAATTATGAGAAACACAAATCGGATTTAAGGTTACTTAAGCACATGATTGTATTTGAGTGTATGGGAACACCAAAGGAAAGTAAAGATTTATATCGGTTGATGTTTCGGGATGTAAAAGCAAATAACTATTCCGCATACGTTGGAAATACAGCCTATCAGGGCAAGAAGCATGCAGTGGAAAAGAAATGCAGTCGAAAAGACTTCTATGAGTTTATAAGAAAAAATGTGCTGCCACATATACAAGAAGGGGAACACAAACAGTATGTTGTAGAGCAAATGGATTTGGATGAATTTTTACCGAAACTCCGGGTGAAGGAGAATTCTGTTATTCCATATCAGCTTCATGAGCGAGAATTGAGAAAGATTTTGGAAAATGCAGAAAGATATTTGCCATTCTTACAGGAGAAGGATGAAAGTGGAAAAAGTGTCAGTGAAAAAATTTTGATGTTACTGACCTTTAGAGTACCTTATTATATAGGTCCTTTAAATGGGACTCATAAAAATGCGTGGGTGAAACGATTGCAGAGTGGAAGAGTAACACCATGGAATTTTGAACAGATGGTGGATATAGATGGCAGTGCAGAAGAATTTATCACCAGAATGACCAGCAAATGTACTTATTTGACCAAGGAGAATGTACTGCCCAAAAGTTCTCTGTTATATGAAAAATATATGGTATTGAATGAAATTAACAATTTAAAGATAAAATCAGTACCCATATCAGTGGAGCTAAAGCAGGAAATCTATCATGAACTATTTGAAAAAAAGTTAAAGGTAACGAAAAAGAAACTGATAGATTATTTGAAACGGGAAAAAGGAATGGCTGACCTTACCAGAGAAGATATTGGAGGTATTGACCTTGAATTTAAAACCTCTTTGAAAAGCTATCATGCATTTAAACAAATATTTACCGGATGTAATATTCCAGAAATAATAAAGGAAGATATTGTAAAGGATTTGACTTTATTTGGAGCAGAAGAAGCTTTGTTAAAAAAACGTCTGTGTGCAAAGTATCCAGAGTATGAAAATCAATTTCCTACCCTGATAAAAACCTTGAAATGTACGGAATGGGGAAGATTATCCGAAAAGCTGTTAAATGGTCTTGCTGTTGACGTGCCGGGATTAGGCAAAGTGGGGACTGTAATTTATCAGATGTGGGAAAGCAACAATAATTTGATGCAAATATTAACAAGGCAGGATTCGCCCTTTTTAAAATTAATTCAACAGGAAAATGGCATTGAAAAAAAGAATAAAATAGATTATTCCATTGTGGAAGAATTGTATGTATCACCAGCAACAAAGCGTCAGATTTGGAAGGCATTACAGGTATTAGAGGAAATAATCCATGTAATGGGACATGCACCAAAACGAATTTTTGTGGAAATGGCAAGGGAGCCGGGGGTTTCTAAGCGAAGTGTAACAAGGAAAGATGAATTGACGGAGTTGTATAAAAAAATTGGTGATGAGAAAGAATTGCTGGAACAGTTGCAGGGAGAAGAAAATAACCGTCTTAAGAATGATAAATTATATTTGTATTATAAGCAGTTAGGTATCTGTGCTTACACAGGAAAAGCAATCAAGATAGAGGATTTTGCAAATTATGATATTGATCATATTTACCCACAGTCAAAGACAGCAGATGACAGTTTGGATAACAGGGTTTTGGTATATAAGCCGGTCAATGAAGATAAAGATGATATATATCCCATCAGTAGTTCTATTCAAGAGAAGATGAGAAGTATTTGGTTTATGTGGAAACAAAAGGGCTTAATAAGTGAAGAAAAATACAAACGCCTAACGAGAACAGAGCCTTTAACAAACGAGGAGCTGACAGGTTTTATTAATCGCCAGTTGGTGGAGACAAGGCAGAGTACAAAGGAATTTACGAAGCTTTTAAAGCAACTGCTGCCGGAGGAAACAGAAATAGTATATTCTAAGGCAAAAAATGTATCTGATTTTAGAAGGCAGTTTAAAATTATAAAAGTAAGAGAGCTGAATGATTTGCATCATGCAAAGGATGCATATCTTAATATTGTGGTGGGAAACGTATATCATTTAAGATTTACTAAGGATATCCGTAAGTATTTTTTACAGCGTGGTACATATCGTACCTACAATCTTACGCGAATGTTTGATTATGATGTGCAATGCGGAAAAGAAACTGCATGGATTGCAGGGGAAAAGGGAAGTATTGGTTTGGTGAAGAGTACTTTGAGCAGTGATAAGGTGCTGGTGACGAAGCAGTTGCATGAAGGAAAAGGAGAGCTATTTGACGTGCAACCCAAAAAAAAGGGAAGTGGGCAAGTGCCGCTAAAATCTGGCAAAGGTAAAGAAAGACTAAGTGATATAGAAAAATATGGCGGATATAATAAGGCAAAAATCGCATATTTTTCCTTGGTTGCAGGAAAAAATAGAAAGGGAAAAATCGTTACAACCTTTGTGCCAATTCCAATTCATGTAAAGCAAAGAATAGAAGAAGATACCAATCTTGCATTAACATATATAGAAGAAATATGTAGTTTAAGTAATATTGAGATAATTATTCCGAAAGTTTTAATCAATACTTTATTGGTTCATGAGGGATTTAAGATGCGTATTACAGGAAGGTCTGAAAGTCAATTAATATTGGATAATGCGAATGAACTTATTTTGACCAATTCAGAGCAAAAACTTTTAAAGAATATTATAAAGTTTTGTAATGACAAAAAAGCAAAACAAGATATAAAAATAAGTGAAAAAAGTTTAATTACGGAAAAGGAATTACTTCATTTGTATGATATATTCCGAGAAAAATTAGAAGGAAGCGTTTATAATGTTATGTTCCATAACTTTGTAGAGAAATTAACAATGGGACGTGAAAAGTTTATTGGCTTGTCATTAGAGGATAAAACAATGCAAATTGCAGAAATTTTGAAATTGTTTCAATGTAATGCAGAAATGCCCAATTTATTATTGATTGGTGGAAGTAAGACGCAGGGAAGAATTCGAATTGGAATGAACATAACTGATAGAAAAAACCTTTCGATAATTCACCAGTCAGTTACTGGACTTTTTGAAACAATAGAAAGGATTACGGAATGAGTTGGAGAATAATTTTAATATCAAATCGAGCAAAATTAGACTTGCAGATGAATTATTTAGTGATTCGTATGGATAATGTGACCAAGGTACATTTAAGTGAAATTTCGGTTTTACTTATAGAATCTACAGCGGTGTCTATGACAGCCAGTCTTCTGGCGGAACTAATAAAGAGAAAGGTAAATGTGATTTTTTGTGATGAAAAAAGAATGCCATCCTCTCAACTGGTGGCATTCTATGGGAGTCACGATACCAGCCAAAAATATAAGAAACAAATTGTATGGTCAGATGAAATGAAAAAATTAGTTTGGGCGGAAATTGTAGGGGAAAAGATTAGAAAGCAGGAGGAGTTTTTAAGGCAGCGGGACAAGACAGAGAGTGATTTATTAAGACAATATATTGGTGAAATTAAACCGGGAGATGAAAGCAATCGGGAGGGACATGCGGCAAAGGTTTACTTTAATGCACTTTTTGGTACGGATTTTTCAAGAACCTTGGAATGTAATATCAATGCTGCGTTAAATTATGGGTACACAATCATTCTATCTGCATTTGCCAAGGAGGTGGTTTCCCAAGGATATTTTACACAGTTGGGTATCTTTCATGACAATATGTATAATCAGTATAATTTAGCATGTGATTTGATGGAGCCTTTTCGAGTCTTGGTGGATCGCAAGGTTATGAATATGGAATTACTAGAATTTGAGAGTAAGGAGAAAGTACAATTAGTTGATATTTTGAATCAAACAGTATTTATCGATGGAAACAAAGAATATGTCATGAAAGCAATTCGTATATACTGTAAAAGTGTCTTTGATGCTTTGAATGATTGTGATTTATCAATAATTAAATTTTATCAGAATGAGTTATAGATTTATGAGAGTAATTGTTTTTTTTGATTTACCAACATTGACTTCTGAAAATAGAAAAGAGTATGCTCGATTTCGAAAGTTTCTGATTAAGAATGGCTTTTTGATGATGCAGGAATCGGTGTATACTAAAATGGCATTAAACCAGACAGCAGCCTCAAGTGTGGTGGAAAGTGTCCGAAAAAATAAACCTGCACAGGGAATTGTACAAATGATGACAGTGACAGAAAAACAGTTTAATCGGATGGAGTATGTGTGTGGTAATTTTAAAAGTGAGGTATTGTCTTCAGATGAAAGGTTGGTTATATTTTGAAAGTTTATATTAGTTATTTAGATACACTAATGGAAATGGATATTTGCAGAGCAAATGTTTTGATTGTGGAGAATCCTCAGATGTATAGGGCAATCGTGGAAAATCTTGCATGTTCCATAAAAGAAGATAATGAACAATGGATTTTTTCCGATAATGAAAAAGAGTTGAAGAAAGGACAAGCGATAGAGTTGGTGGATTCATTTCTTTCTATTGATTTTTCTAACCGAAAGATTCAAAAGTCAGTAACAGATAATTTGTATGATTTGGCAATGGATGAGGAGCATTATGGGAAAACATTGGAGCTTATGAGTACCATAGAAAACTACATTTATGAACTGGAATGGAATATGGAATATGATTTAGAAGTGTCTTATCAGGATTTTCACAATATTATTAAAGCGGGTGTATTAGGAATTACTTCACCAGAAAGTATATTGGAAAAGTTTGTGGCTTACATAAAACTTGTTTCTAGGCTAATGAAAGTAAAGGTAATAGTTCTAATTGGTTTGCAGAAATATTTTAATGGGGAGGAATGGAAGATGCTGGAATTGACAGCATGTTATGAAGGTGTATATTTGTTTTGCGTTGAAGGTCAGCAATATTTTGAGGATGAAAATAAGATTTTGCTTGATGTAGATAAGTGTAGGGTTGTATAATATAGAAGTAACTATGATTTTATAGTGCTTGTAAGGTACTTATACTTAGATTTGAGGTTTGAGTGTAGTGTAAAATCGTAGGTTACTAAAACGCTGTTCGGCTCTATATATGTCTTGCTGTTGTTTGAGTGTAGTGTAAAATCGTAGGTTACTAAAACTGCTATCTGAGTTTATTATATTTAGTGCCTGTTTGAGTGTAGTGTAAAATCGTAGGTTACTAAAACAATTTTACAAAGCTTGTGGCTATAATTCCAGTTTGAGTGTAGTGTAAAATCGTAGGTTACTAAAACTAAACGCTCCTCGGAATCTTTAATTGTTTTAGTTTGAGTGTAGTGTAAAATCGTAGGTTACTAAAACGCTGCTGTTGAGCGTTCTTCAGAAAGTTCGGTTTGAGTGTAGTGTAAAATCGTAGGTTACTAAAACTATACTTTGGAAGTGCAGTAAGTTCGTTGTGGTTTGAGTGTAGTGTAAAATCGTAGGTTACTAAAACTTTTTCAGCTCTTTCCCCATGGCGGCTCCAGTTTGAGTGTAGTGTAAAATCGTAGGTTACTAAAACGTGAGGTTGAAATGAGTGCAAAAACAGTTGGTTTGAGTGTAGTGTAAAATCGTAGGTTACTAAAACTCCAGAACGCACAGGATACCTGCGCAGTTAGTTTGAGTGTAGTGTAAAATCGTAGGTTACTAAAACACTACTACCACTTTTATATTAGGAGAGACATGTTTGAGTGTAGTGTAAAATCGTAGGTTACTAAAACTCTAAAAGAGTGGTTAAAAGAGCTTGCGATGTTTGAGTGTAGTGTAAAATCGTAGGTTACTAAAACTTATAGCAAGTGTTGAGCATACCGATAATGGTTTGAGTGTAGTGTAAAATCGTAGGTTACTAAAACGGAGAGGATATAATATATGATAAACAAAGAGTTTGAGTGTAGTGTAAAATCGTAGGTTACTAAAACGAAAAAAGCTGTATTAACAAAAAATTAAAAGTTTGAGTGTAGTGTAAAATCGTAGGTTACTAAAACTAACGTTGGTTACGTATGTAGACAGAATAAGTTTGAGTGTAGTGTAAAATCGTAGGTTACTAAAACTATTTAACATTTGATTTACACCTCCTTAAAGTTTGAGTGTAGTGTAAAATCGTAGGTTACTAAAACGTATTAGTAGTAAATACCGGCAAATTCGACGTTTGAGTGTAGTGTAAAATCGTAGGTTACTAAAACGGTCTGGGTAGTCCTGCGGTGCTGTATATCTGTTTGAGTGTAGTGTAAAATCGTAGGTTACTAAAACTATGAAACCGGACTTTTAGGAGGAAAAGCAGTTTGAGTGTAGTGTAAAATCGTAGGTTACTAAAACTGAAAAGGAAAGTCTTTACAAGTGGATAGAGTTTGAGTGTAGTGTAAAATCGTAGGTTACTAAAACACCATAGCGGTTATAGTAGATATCGACAGTGTTTGAGTGTAGTGTAAAATCGTAGGTTACTAAAACAGCTCTCAGGCTGCATTATAACAAGTAAGGGTTTGAGTGTAGTGTAAAATCGTAGGTTACTAAAACTATATGGAAAAGAAAACGGTAAATATTCTTGTTTGAGTGTAGTGTAAAATCGTAGGTTACTAAAACCGTTGTCCTAGAGCACAGATTGACCCTTCTAGTTTGAGTGTAGTGTAAAATCGTAGGTTACTAAAACAGCAGCTTTTGCTTTTTATAGGTTCCATCAGTTTGAGTGTAGTGTAAAATCGTAGGTTACTAAAACAATGTTGGCTCGGTTGTTGTGGGTACACTGGTTTGAGTGTAGTGTAAAATCGTAGGTTACTAAAACCATTGGAAAGCGATACGGTATGTCTATGGCAGGTGGGGAAGATGACAGAAATTTATCTGGTCAAAACGCATCTGCTGCTTAAAGCGGGATATGGGAATCCGAAAATGCACAGTTATTCTGCCTGCCATATTTTGATTGAGGGATATGCGTGTTGTCACGGATAAAATGGATATAAAATGCGTGGTGCCACCAATGGTTTGGGTATCATCAGGCACCTCGCTTTCTATGTTTGGAATCAGGATTGCGAGATTGTTTCACAATTACCTACTCATTGTTGAAAATAAAACACTGGTCCTCTTGCCCGGAAGGGAAGTTTTTTTCCCTGCGGTAAGAGAAAAGCGTGTTCATGTCTAATATTTAAATGGTCTTCGATTTCCCCATCTGTGATAATAAGAATGGGTCCGTCCTTTGGAAAATCCTTTGCCGATTCCAATGCATCTATTGCGGGCTGCAATTTTGTGCCACCGCGACCTTTGACAGCAACTCTGCCGGCAATGTCTTCCGGTGATACATAACCGATATCATAGGCAGCCGCATCGCAGAATATAACCCTTGCAAAGGGTACATCATGTGCCACCGAATAGCTGGCAATGGTTCCTAATGCTTTTCCAATGGTTTTCGCTTCCATAGAACCAGAAGTATCAATAACAACGCCAAAAGTATGGCTGTCTGTGGGAATATCCTGAGGGCAGTATCTTGGTCGTGGAATGTCAGGCGTGGATGCCTGACGGCGGCTCGGTCTTGCATAGGTTCTGGATTTTTCCAATGGTGGAAAATAGATATCAAACCATTTGGCTAATTCCACATCCCAAGGGATTGGGGGCATGGATAGGGAACGGATTTCTTCAATCAGTCCTGCGGGAACGAAACCTCTTTCAGATGACAGATGATACTCCAATCCCTGACTCAGTGCACTTTTACAGAATTCGTCTAAAGTTACATTGCTATTTCCTGAACTAGAGGAAGAACTTCCACCGATAATGTCACCTTTGCCAAAACCACGAAAAGTGTTCAGCTTTTCATACTTTCTGATATTGGTCAGAAGAAGATCATAAACGGATTCAGCGGATAGCCCTGCTAATTCAGGATCATATAAAAGTCCCTCCTGTGGCATGACTCCGATTTGTAGTTCTGTCAGCCATCCATTTATCACAAAGTCACAAGCCACATTCCATAAATAATGTTCCCTGCCATTGCAGCGGTTGTGATGCTGCAAGCCTGCATGCAAATATTCATGTGCCAGAATAAATTTCCATTCTTCGGTGGAGAATTGATTGGTAGGATTGATGTACAGTTCTCCACAAGTCACATCAATGGCAGCAATGTGGATGTCATTGCGATTACAGTAATTATAATCTTCGATTAATTTGAAGTGTGCAGCTAATCCTCCCAAAAGGGGATAGTGGTCAATAAACCATTTTGCGGCTTTTTTTCCTTTGGAAAGGCATTGATTCTCTCTGTAATCATGCCCGCCTGCTTCGCTGACGGCTTTGGAAACAGAATGTGCCAAAGCATATGTAAACTGTCTTACAAAACGATTAAATTGATTCCTGCCTTTGTCATAGACAAGAGGTTTCTCCAGTCCTTTCATGTCGGGAACGCCAATGGCAGCAGTGCCATAATGGTTTTGATTTCCGGAGTATTTATTATCTGTAAGATATTGATAAATTTTTATCTCATCATTAAGATTTCCGGGAATCATATGAATAGGTTCCTTATGAATGGATTCACCAAATTTTATATCAGATAAAAACTTTGTGATATAGATATCACATGCCATATTCCATAAAACAATGTCACAGTCCACTTTTTTCTCCCTTGCTCCGTTGCGATCCGTTTCCATAATACCGGGCATTTTATCCGCATCAAAGTGTCCAAATGCCAGATGTAAAATGTTATGGGCAATCACATAGGACCATTGTTTTGGTGATAAGAAAATGCTTTCGTTGACCATAATTGTTCCATCAGAATGCACCAGACACATGGTATGAATGCCTAACTGTTCTTTTGTTGCAGATACCATTGACGGCATACAATCACCAAACAAAGGATGATGCTGTATAAGGGATATGCCTGCCTGTAAGTTTTCTCTGTTGATTTCTTTTTCCGATTTCTTTTCTTTTTTCTTTCTCTTTGCCATGATATTCACCTCCGTATTCACAGAACATTTAGTTGTTCTGAATTAGTCTGGGAAGATCACGGACGATTTCAATCATAAACCATTCCGGCAATACCTTTCCTTCATCCGCAGAAACCACCATCTGTGCAATTTCATAGCTGATAGCAGAAAGGTCTTTCATAAGTGCCTTAGCACGATGAACCAAGTACTGGCCATCTTTTCCAAGAGTCTGTTTGTTTTCCGGAAGTTCATGAAGAAGTTTTGCGCGGAATGACTGGGCAAGGAAGTACAAAACATCACGTTCCTTTGGATTTGCCGGCCATTTGGCTTCGCCTTTTATAATGTCTGTAAGTAAATGCGTATTGCCAAGCTGCTTTACAAATGCAAGAAACATTCCTGCATGACTGGCAGAGATACATCCATAAGAGAGCATTTTTAACATTGCTTCCGGAACTTCTTTTGTATCAGCACCATATTCTTTCAATGCATCACTGAGCATATGCCAGGAACGCGGGGTAGAATAGGGCTCCTCAGTCTTTGGGGGCTCTGAGAATAAATGATCAGGTCTTTGGGTAATATAATTGATTATCCACGGATGAATCTGATTTTCATATGCCCATTGAATCCACTGGTCGGGGTCAGCTTTTAATTGAACATGAAACATACGATTGATAAGAGCAGAGGACATGGTTTTTACAATAGCAGAGTCCTGTGCCCGGTTGCCTGCACCGATAACAATACTGCCTTGGGGAAGATAAAATTCTCCGATACGTCTTTCGTGAATCAGACTGTAAAAGGCTTTCTGAACCTCCTGAGAGCAGGCATTTAATTCGTCCAGAAAGAGTACATATGGCTCTTTCCTTGCAATCATCTTAGGCGGAAGAAAAGCACTGACACCATCCTGAATCTGCGGGATGCCGATAATATCTTCCGGTGCAAGCTGACTTCCCAGTAAAGAAACACAGGGAAGCCCCACTTCATCGGCAAATTTTTCAACAAGTGCAGATTTGCCGATACCGGGTGCTCCCCAGATAAAAACCGGTCTTATGGGAGCCACATTTAATAATATTTCTAATAAGTCATTTTGAGTAACATAGATTGGTAAATTCATTTATGATTCCTTTCCGTTTCTGCGGTGCATTTACAGCGTAGCTGATTCCTGAAAATAAGCACAAAAATAGCACCAAATGTTTGGTGCTGGTTATCAAAATGGATTTGGATACACTTATCCTGCTGCAATTACGGAAAAATGGTAAAAGATAGTAATATAGATACCCTATTCGTCCATCAGGACAACCAGACCTTTGTTAGTAGTTGTTAAATTGTTTGTTATTTTATTAAAGTATGTCATAATTGTCCTCCTTTCAAATGGGGTTGATAAGTTTCAAAATTGTAAGATGTATATGCCTTTGAGCTTTCTTAGCCTACATGTTTAGTATATCGGTCACTTTTATAAATGTCAACATTAGGAAAAATAAATTTTTTTAAAATGCAATGATATAAAAGTTTAATATACAGAAAATGCAAAAATATATAAGCTTTATAAAACTTACTTCCGATATAATTATAAGCAATAGGTATATTTCTTCAAAGATATGCCAGAGACTTTTCTTATGGCTGCTGCAGAGATGATGACAAAATTTCTAATTTTAAGAAAAGCGGCAAAGGAAGCATTTTAGGAATGATCATTGAACAGGGGAGAATGGTTATGGCAAGGATTACGGATGATAGTTTTTGTTCCAACAAAAAAATATATTTGCTGGCGGTAACGATATTTATAGGTATCACTTATTTGTTATATTGTGCCATCAGTATTTGGAATTATGCAGATGCAGATGAAACAAAGTATGCAGACACAGCAATTGTTCTGGGGGCAGCAGCTAATGATAAGGGGGTTTCTCCTGTTTTCAGGGAAAGAATTTATCACGCTGTATGGTTGTATGAAAATGGATATGTAAATACAATTATAATTACAGGTGGATATGGAAAAGGCAATCAGTATTCGGATGCATATATTGGAATGCAGTATGCCATGGAACAGGGAATTCCCCAAAGTGCAGTATTAATAGAAGAAAAATCAACAATAACAGAAGAAAATTTGGAGAATGCAAAATTAATCATGGAGCACCATAATTTTTCCAGTGCATTGATTGTCAGTGACCCACTGCATATGAAGAGAGCAATGCTGCAGGCAAAAGATAAAGGGATAGATGCTTACAGTTCCCCTACGCCGACTTCTATGTACCGGGGATTTTTTGTGAAAATAAAGTTTCTTATCAGAGAAGTATTTTTTTATATTGGATATAAAATTGTTCGGATTTTTTAGAAAAAATAGAATTGGTTTGGAAGACTTTATCACTAGAAAAAGGATCTATGCATTGAAACGACGAATATCACAGGCAAGCACTGCTATTCACATTGATTAGTGGAAAATCTGAAAAATGATGGTATAATTTTGAAATAAATATAGAGCAGAACTATGGCTTAGAAGAAATTATCGTAACTGTTCAGTATGTCTGTGCATTTACTGCACAGACCGTAAGAAAAAGTGGATATAACAGGCAAAGA
>CAMWHJ010000030.1 GCA_947174015.1 uncultured Lachnospiraceae bacterium
TAACGGATAATGGAACATTTTTGTTCATAATTTATTTACTCATGCGTTTGTCGTGGGAAATAGGGGTGTTTCGGCACCCTTATTTTTTTTGGAATTTATAAATATTCTATCGGGTTATCTGTATAATAATTTTTCTATAAAAAAGGTATAAAGAATTTCTATGGATTTTAGCAGAAGCAGGCATTGTGGGAATGTGTATAACTGTCTGGTTTATGGAATTGTGGGCAACATTGTTTGCAAGATGTGGTAAAGGTGTTTTTTCTTTTCCATATCTTGTGAATGGTGTTGTCCATAATGGAATGGTCAGTTATGCACATTTCCATGATGCGTTATATTTCACTTATAATATTACAAGGCAGGTTTGTTGCCTTTCTCTGGCTGCTTCTGTGCGTTTTTCTGTAAGGTTTCCCGCCCTAAATATTCATTCAGATTTTCCAGTTTTCGGCTTAGGGATTTTATCTCTTTTTCACAGTTTTTATAAGTGGCGGTCAGGTTATTTTTCTGTGTGGTCAGATCTTGATATTCGGCTTTTAACTTGTCAATATTTAAGCCTTTTAGGTTTATGCCTGCCTGCTCCAGCATACGTCTCGCACCGCCATAAAGAATAATCTGGCTTTCATATCTGCGGAAATATGCTTCCGGATTTTTCGCTTTTTTATAACCGATATGGTAAGATCGGTTTGCTTTATATTGTTCTGCATATTTGATAATTTCACCAAGGTCTTTTATTCTGTGTTCCAGCTCCACCACACTATGTTTCGCAGACTTCCCGGCTTCGGTTTTTACTGCAATTTTATGTTCCAGTTCTGAAAGGGAACCTGCTTCTATATAGTTTTTTGCAGCAATCTTTAAATTCTCTATATCTGCCCAATGTTTCAATCCGGGACTGTTTTGGAATTTCTCGTCAAAGGTATCAATCAGCTTGCGGGCAGAGTAGTCTTTTTTGGGAATAACAGCTTTGCGTTCTTTCTTGCTTTCAATACGTTCTTTAATACATTCCTTTGTGTATTCCTTTCCCAAAGATTTTGCACTTTCACGCACAAAACGGTCTTTATTTAATGGTCGGAATGAAATGTATTTAGCAGTTTCATCATTCAAAGTTTCCCTTTTTATTTCATAACCTTTTGCCCTCATCAGAAGTAAAAATTCTTCATAAGTGGAAGCTAATTTTATGCAGAAATTGATGTCTTTTCTTATCTGTGGTTTTGATGATGTGATGTTCTTATCAGACTGCCATTGGTTGTATTTTTTACTCTGCTTATCGCTTGGGATTATGATGGAAAGATTATGCTCCCTGCACAGTTCATCGCTTAACCTTCGTATGCGGTAATAGGACTGTTTGCAGTCATGGTATTTGTCATGTTCGATGTTATCGGCAGCACAAAAAATAATGTGATTATGGACATGTCCCTTGTCAATATGGGTAGTGACAACATAAGAATATTTCCCCTCTAAAACCTTGTTGGCAAGCTCTTTTCCTATCTGATGAGCTTCTTCAAAACTAACTTCGCTGGGGGCAAAAGCCTGTATCATGTGGTAGGCTTTATTGGGGCTGTTTTCACGACAGTGGTCTAAGGTATATTTAAAGTCAATAGCAGCGGTTTCGGGGGAACAGGCATAAGAAGAAATCAGGATGCCCTCATCTGTTTTATCCGGGTTGCAGATGTAATCTATTGCTTTATTAACGGTTGCTTTGATAGCATGGATTTTTGTGTATGCCATACCTGTTTCATCAGCTCCTTTACTTCGTCCATATCTTCCTGATAGATATGGTTGGTACTGTTAATTCGTTTTGCAATCTGGTTTAAACTGGAGCTTATCCGTCCAAGTTCTGTATTTTAATTCCGTAGGAAACTGTAATCCACGTCATAGACATATCCGTATAAAATGAGCTTCCGCAGGAAGGCAGATTTGCTTTTCATGCCGGAGAGTTTGAACTTTTCTTCTAGGATATACTGCTCGTCATCATTTAGGTAAAACTGCACCAGATTGGTACGTTCTCTGTTTGCCATTTTCAACACTCCTTTTCTGGTTTTGGGTACAAAAAACTGCTGTAAAATATTCAATGTTTACAACAGTTGGTTTTAAAAGTTATTCAGTTTTGGATAGAAATACCCAAATGAGATTGTATCAGTTTTGTGGGAAAAGGTCAAGAAATTCTGACGGAAATGAAGAGGAAAAATCATAAAGAATAAAGAGGGTTAGGGATACTTCCCTATGGAAATTTCATCATTCGGACAGTAGGCAGGTATGGTAAATTTCAGCCTGTGTGTCATGACACAGGCAGTATTTGCTACGATTGTCACGAATTCGGTACAAGAATAGTTATACCCAAATGACAAAAAATACATTGTAGTTACAAGGTTTTCCCATCATTGATTCGGTATAACTAAGGTTATTGCCGACACTCCTAAAGGGTGTGTCGATAATAAGATTTATTGTTTTTTTATAAATAAAAATAAATAAAAGATATTTTTACTATGTTAATAATTTTGTACTTGCAGAAATTTTACAAATGATACATAATAGTTGTATAAAATGTACAACTAATAGTGAAGGGAATTGAGATATTATGACAATTCAAGAGAATTTAGAAAAGTTAAATTTTTCAAAGTTAGAAGCACAGATATATTTAGCTTTATTAGGAACAAAACCTTTATCGGCATATCAATTAGCTAAAAAGATAGATATATCGAGAACATCAATATACAATACTTTAGAACACATGTTAGAAAAGGGCATGGTTGAAATGGTACCTAACGATACTGCATTGTATATAGCACAAGAACCTGAAGTGATTTTAGGAAAAATGCGTTTTGAAATGATAAATGCGATGGAGGAATCGGGAAAACAATTAAAAGATTATCAAGAATTACGACGTGAAAATATTAATCTTGTTTTCAAAGGATTTGAAACTACCATTTTTAAAGCAAAGGCTATTTTGAAAAATGCTAAAAATGAGGTTTATATTAATGCAGATTTTGATTTATCATATTTTAAAGAAGAATTCCAAACATTAAAAGAAAACAAAGTCAGGATAGTGGTGTTCTCATTTTATGATTTGGATTTAGAGTGTGACGTGGAATTTTATTCGCACTATAGAAATATGAATAAAGAGCATTTGGCATCTAGATTTATGTTAGTTGTGGACAATGAAATTTCATTAATAGCTGATAGGGGGTCAGAGCTGCAGGAATGGAATGGAACGGTAAGTAATAATGTTTTGTTTATAAAGATACTATCTGAGCATATACATAATGATATATATTTGCTGAAATTGAGAGATAGATATGGAAAAGAAATATATGATAACAATTTGTATTTAAAAACAGCTTTTGAAACAAGGCAGAAAGATGAGGTAGAAAATGAGAGTAATAGTATCGGGCTTAATTAATATTGAAACAACACTAAAGGTCAGAAAATTTCCAATTAATTATTATCCTATTGATTATCCTTTTTTTGGTATAAATTCAGATGTTTCAGGTGTGGCTTATAATATTGGAAAAGCTCTTTTGGCATTGGGAAATGATATACAAATAACATCTTTTATTGGTGAAGATGAAGAAGGAAAGCGAATTTTATCAAGGTTAAAAGAGGAAAGAATAGGAAATCAGTTTATTTATCATGAATTAAAAGAGACACCCGTTACGGTTGCATTGTATGATGAGGAGGGTAGAAGACAAATATATTGTGATTTGAAGGACATTCAGGAAAAAAATATGGATTTTGCCGGATTAGAAGCAGCGATAAAAGATAGTGATTTGGTTGTTTTATGCAATACTAATTTCAACCGCTCATTATTAAAAAAAGTAAAGAAGATTGGAAAATTGATTGCTAGTGATGTTCATGTATTAAGTGACATTAATGATGAATATAATAAGGAATTTATGGAATATGCAGATATTTTATTTTTGAGTGATGAGCAATTACCATGTAGTGCAGAACAATTTATTTTTGAAATGAAAGAAAAGTATTTATCAAAGATTATAGTAATCGGACTTGGTAAGAAGGGGGCACTGTTATATGAACGTTCTGAAGATAGAATATATAGATTGGAAGCAGCTCATGTAGGTGATGTTGTGAATACTCTTGGAGCAGGAGATGCATTATTTTCATGTTTTATAAATTACTACATGAAAGGATATTCGGCAGTAGAAGCATTGACTCGGGCGGAGATATTTGCAGCATTAAAAATTCGTTGTAATGGTGCAGCAAATGGATTTAGCAGTGAAGATATTGTGGAGAAGTATTATAAAAATAACGATGTAGTTGTGAAATAAGTAACCTGTATATATAAATAAGGAGGGGTGAGATTATGGCTAGTTACATATCAAAATACAATGTTTTTGCTTGAATGGGTAGTGTAAAAAAGTTTGTATTTTTGGAAATAAATGGATCCTTTTTGGTAAGAATTAAGATATGCAAATTCTTATCGAAAAGGAGTATTTTTATGCCAGTAGCAAAAGACCAAATCCGACAGATTATCTCAGAAAACAACTTAAACAGCGTTACCGATGTCTATGCCTATGCCCTGCTCAGGGACAGTTTCAAAGATATCCTCCAAGAACTTATGAAAGCAGAACTGGACGCCACACTCGGTTATGAAAAAAACAACAAGGGAGACTTACAGACAGACAACAAACGCAATGGTCATTCCACCAAAAACTTAGTTTGTCGTGACTCAAATCAATTATGAGTTGACAAATAAGACAGAAATGGTTATAGTAAGAGCATTAGATAATTGCGAAACTCACTTTGCGAGTTCGCAATCTTGATTAAAAACAAAAAAATTCATCTTGTTAAGGCAAGATGACTGAGAAATCGAAAAAACAGGCACACTTAATAAACCTCACGAGGTTTGTGAAGCTGGTAAGCCCTACGCAGTAACAAGTGGTTTGAGACTTCGTATGTATTGATGCTGATGAATTTTATCAGCTAATACAACAGAAACATCCCATTCCTCTGTGCCAGGATAAGCTCGTAGATTCTGCTCTGGATAGATGTAAAGCATACGACCCCATTTGGATGTGGTATAGGGAGCTTCACAGGTGCATTTTTGGTGTGGTCGCTGAGTTTGAGGATTGTAATCCCAGACCATTTTTGGACACACAAATTTATACTTTTTCGATTCCTGAATTTGCGATGAGTTTTCCTTCTGGTTTCATTTCCAAAGAAGGATTTTTAGGACAACAGGGAATGCCATTTTCTATGGTTTTCTGGAAGAAATAGAAACTGAAGTTTGTCGGAATCATAAATTTCTTGGCAATCTTCAAAAATATTTACCAAAGTGAGTTGTTTTTGTGATATCATAGAATCATCTCCTTTAGGTGAGATTTTTAGTTGATTAGTCACTTCTATTATACCATAACCGAGAGGAGATATTTTATTTTGCAACAAAAAATGTGCCGTATTTATGCGGCTTTTGGCGTTTCGCAAACGCCTAAGTAGGAGAATAAGAAAAGGAGGGAAATCAAATGTTATCTATAAATGTACGTCGATTTTATTATTATCCCTAGGGAGCTTATGAGAAATCATGGGCTTCCCATTTGTGGTGCTGCCCATGAGACGCACAGGAGAATGTTTGAGGTTCCGTTTGTAAAGTCATCAAGGCAGTGCCTTGATGACTTTTTTGCATCACAGCATATGGTAAAGAAGATAAAAGGTATCGAAGTTAATTAAAAGGATGATGTTTTCAGCAATAGATTCTAATGGAAATCAGAATGGAGGAAAAAATGGAACGAGTATTGATTTTAGGAGGAAGCTATTTTATAGGAAGAGCCATTGCAGAAGATTTGGTGGCACAGGGTTTTCAGGTTACGCTGCTGAATCGGGGAAGCAGACTCGTGGAGAATACAGAACAAATAATATGTGACAGAGACAGGGAAGAAGAATTGAAAGAGGTTTTAAAGGGGCAGGAGTTTCATTATCTGGTGGATGTATCGGGACTCAATGGGAAACAGGTGGAGGATCTTTGTAAAGCAGTGAATTTGGATACCTTAAAAGGGGCAGTGTTTATCAGTTCCAGTGCCGTATATGATGTAGAACATTTGTCAGGAAGTTTTGGAGAGGGAGATAGGAAAAAGAAAAATAAATACTGGGGCGAATACGGTACCAACAAAATAGATGCAGAGCAGGCGTATGAAAAGTGTTTTGAATCCAAAGGCATTCCTTTGACTATTTTAAGACCGCCTTACGTATATGGAGAACATAATTATGTTCAAAGAGAAAGTTTCGTATTCGAACATATTTTAATGGCACGTCCGGTGCTTCTTCCGTCAAAGAATCAAAAATTACAGTTTATTTATGCAGGGGATCTGGCTGTGATTGTGAGGGAAATGCTGAAAAAAAACCATAGCAGCACAAAGATTTATAATGTGGGAAATAGAGAATGTGTAACTGCAAAGGAATGGGTACAGTTCTGTGCGGCTGCCATGGGAAGACCGGTGGAAATGGTAACCTTTGACTATGAAAGGGCAGGTGTGGGAGTGCGGGAATTTTTTCCTTTTCATGATTATGATAATGTACTATGCGTGGACAAGATCAAAGAAATTTGTCCAATGGAAACACCTTTGCAGCAGGGGTTAGAAAATGCTTTTCAATGGTACAAGAAGGAGAGAAACGGGATTGCTATGAAGGAAGGGGTTCGAAAAAAAGAGGTGGAAATTTTAGCCATGTTAAATTTGTAAATAAGTGGTAATTGTTCCGATTAGAAGATGATGCCATAGGGAATAACGATTTTTGAAGTATACATTCATCAGCTAAAGTGATAAAATATGGTTTGGAAATCAAGGATGATATGGACCGCTTAGAAATCAACTTAAGGTTTATGGAAGATACTTTGGAAAGGATATAGATATGATATGAAAATTTTAAAGGAGTACTTTGAACGTGTTCCTATGTGGCTTGTTCTCACAAATAACATTATAGTTGGTATTCTATCCAGTGTTTTGAGCCTAATTGGAGCAATATATTTTTTTGGATTGCTTGAATCATCATTTGTGGAAAAAGTCATTGGAATAGTTATTTTTGCAGGCATTTTTCTATTGTTTATTGGAACAAATTATGTGATATACAAAATTTGCAGTGTAGTAAGCAAAAATAAAAAACATAATATGACATCAAAAAGAGTGATACTGCGTCTTGTAATTGCACTTTTTGTATTAATTACATTAATTCTTTCCTTTTTTATCCTGCCTGACTTTTGGCTTGCATTAAATAGTTTTTGGTTTTAAAGAAAACCAACTTAAATTTGTTGATATGAAAAATGGAGCGAAAAATCAGCAATTTGTGACACTGATAAAACAAAAGATATTTTACAATGGAGTCTGGAACACTAAAGTTTGCCAAGCACCAGAGATATTTCGTTTTTTGAACTCCAAGTATAAAGGGCAGGCTGCTTCCATGTCTATAAAGATATACGGGACATGGAAACAGTCTGCTCTCAAAAATTTGATGGCTTTCTTTGGAAATATCATCTAAAAAAGTTGAGTATTTAACTTTACATATCTTCTAACAATTTCTCAACACTGGCTAATTTAACACAAAGTACAAATATTTTGGAAGCCTGTGCCATCTCCTCAGGCGTAGGGAAGGTTGGTGCTATACGGATGTTCGAATCATCAGGGTCTTTGCCATAAGGGAAGGTTGCACCTGCCCCTGTCAGTATCACTCCAAGGGCTTTACATTTTGCAACTATATTTTTGGCACATCCCGGCATTGCATTAAAGGATATAAAGTATCCTCCCCTCGGCTTAATCCAGCTTCCTATTTCAAGTCCTGTAAGCTCATCTTCCAGAGTTTTTAATACGGATTCAAATTTAGGGCGAAGAAGCTTGGCATGTATCTTCATATGAGCATTTAGACCGTCTATATCTTTAAAGAATCTTGCGTGTCGAAGCTGATTTATCTTGTCGTGTCCTATCGTCTGTATGGTCATCTGTCCCATAATATATTTAATGTTTTCAAGTGATGTTGCAATTGCAGACACACCCGAACCTGGAAAGCTTATTTTGGAGGTTGAGGCAAAAATGTAAACCATATTAGGATTACCTGCCTTTTCGCACTCCTCCAATATGTTAAGTATTTCATCCTGAACATCATCATATAAATGATGTATGCAATATGCATTATCCCAATATATACGGAAATCCTCTGCGGCAGGCTTAAGATTTGCAAAGCGTCTTACCACCTCATCGGAATAGGAAATGCCTGTGGGGTTAGAGTACTTGGGAACGCACCATATACCCTTTACAGATGCATCGCTATTTACATATTTCTCTACCAAATCCATATCCGGTCCGTCTTCATAAAGAGGAATGTTAATCATCTCTATACCGAAATGCTCCGTAATCTTGAAATGCCTGTCGTATCCTGGAACCGGACATAAAAATTTTATTTTATCCAGCTTACACCATGGGGTGGAGCCGTTGACACCATGTGTCATGGAACGTGATACAGTATCATACATTATATTTAAGCTTGAATTGCCGCAGACAACCACATTGTCTTTTTTTACGGACATCATATCTGCGATAAGTTTTCGGCACTCGCCAATTCCGTCCAAATCACCGTAATTGCGAGTATCATTGCCAAGTACAGTTCTCATGTCTGATTCACTGTTAATCACATCCAGCATGGGCATGGAAGGTTCAAGCTGTGAAAAGCCCGGCTTACCTCTTGCCATATTGAGAGTAAGCCCTTTAGCCTCCTCCGCTTTATATTGTTCCATAAGGGCTTCCTTAAGAGTAAGCAGCTCTTCCTTATCCATATCTTTGTATGCTTTCATACATTCATACCTCCGTTTTGTGTAATAAATGTTATTTCATTACAGGATAGTATACCAAAAATGAAACATTCTGTCACATAAAATTGCAAATTTTTTAAGAAAAAATAGAAAAAGAATGGTTTTTAATAAAAAAGTAATGTTTGTGGCTGCAGGAAATTCCGTTGTTGCAATCAAGTCTTATCAAAAACTATTTTTCATCAGGAACATAGTCAAACAAATCACCGGGCTGACAGTCTAGCACCTTACAGATTGCATTTAGTGTTTCAAAACGAATTCCTTTCATTTTTCCATTTTTTAAATTTGAAAGATTGACATTGCTCATCTCCACGGCTTCTGCCAATTCGTTGAGTGACATCTTCCGGTCTGCCATCATTCGATCCAATCTAATTATAATTGCCATGCTAATTCCTCCATATCATGCCATGTTTTATGCAATGGAATCCATATCTTCCTGTAATTGGTAACCATACACAAAAATCTCAGACAGCATTCCAATAGTCACACCCAGAATAACCACCAAAAGATGTTCGGTACTTAAAATTGTAATTTCACTATTTGTTATTATAGAAGCTATGATGTCCGGTACATAAGCACCAAATATAAGGATAACTGCGATAATACGCAGCAGCCATATAATTGATTTTGAAAAAGGTTTCCCCTTTATGCGTAATTCAACAAAAATTGCAGCAACCAGTCCCATTATGACAGAAACTATAATTCCATTCACTCCATTTGTAATACATTCAGAGAAGTGTCCCTTTGTATATTGGTATGACATAAGTTCAATGACCGATATAAAAAGTGTAGCAATGGCAATGATGATAGTACAGATGGTATCTGCAAATGTTCTCTTCTTTAATTTGTGAATTTTGTTGTCCATGATAGTGACCTCCATTTAAAGTGTTAATTGTTACTGTGATATAATGTTAGCATATGTTTTAAAGTATGTCAATATATATTTAAAGCTATGCTTTAATTTTTTAATCAAATAGTTTTTTCGTTGGGTGCTAAAACTGCACTCGTCATAAAAATTTGCAAACATGCAAAATGAGTTCACATACTGTACTGTTATGTGTTATAATTTGTATATAAATTAGTAGAATCAATGGATGAATAGAAGTAACTGTTCAGTAGGTCTGTGCATTTACTGCACAGACCGTAAGAAAAAGTGGATATAACAGGCAAAGAACCATTGCCGTAGGCAATTTTGCATGGTTCTTTGCTCGTAACTATGAAGGTACGGAATAGTTACGAATAGAATAAAAGAAAGGAAATATGCAAGCAGAAGGAGATTTTCCCCTGTGTGTGCACCTTAAATGCAGAAATTTATTTAAGGCTTGGTGTAAAATATGAAAAGAAAAAAATTGCTTATTATACTAATGCTTTTTGCCATGGTTATGCAGAATTTGTATGGATGTGGAAGTGAGCATGCAGAAGATACAAAAGAGGAACCACAAAATATTCAGGCAGAAAATGATGTCAATGAAAGTGGAGATAATCCTTTGGCGGAAGAACCAGAGATGGAAAGAGATAAAAATATGGACGAAATCGTTATTGACAGTGGTGACACTGTGGGGGAGGAAACAGCAGATGTGACTCCGGTTTCTGAGGCAGCCACAGCCCCCACTCAAGTGTCATTTGATCCTTCCCAATGTAAAGAGATGTATACAGCGAGAACTGTCAATGTGCGACAATCCCCCTCCACAGAAGCAGACATATTGGATACACTGAATGCCCACACGACGGTACAGGTGATAGAATACGGAGAAGAATTCAGTCAGGTATATTATAAAGAACAGATATGCTATATTGCCAGTGAATACCTTAAGGAAAAGTCAGATGCAGAGAATGGATATCTGGTGGTGATTGATGCCGGTCATCAGGAGAAAGGAAACAGTGAAAAAGAGCCGGTGGGACCGGGAGCCAGTGAGATGAAAGCCAAGGTGGCAGGAGGAACCAGGGGCGTAGCCAGCAATCTGCCGGAATATGAACTGACCCTTCAGGTATCCTTAAAGCTGCAGAGCGAACTGGAAGCCAGAGGATATGAGGTGATTATGATTCGCACCACAAATGATGTCAATATCAGCAATGCAGAACGGGCAGAAATTGCAAATAATGCGAAAGCAGATGCATTTGTCCGCATCCATGCCAATGGTTCCGAGAATGCTTCGGTGAACGGTGCCATGACCATATGTCAGACCAGCAGCAATCCCTACAACGCAGATTTGTATCAGCAGAGCAAAGAATTATCCGGCAATATATTAGATGGACTGACAGCAAGTACCGGATGTAAAAAAGAATATGTATGGGAAACAGATACCATGAGTGGCATTAATTGGTGCCGGGTGCCGGTAACCATAGTGGAAATGGGATATATGACCAATCCAGACGAAGATGCTCTGATGGCAACAGAAGAATATCAGTACAAGATTGTGGATGGAATTGCCAACGGTATTGACAATTATATGTCACAATAAGTTAGAGAAATTGCCCCAATGCATCCAAGATACATTTAAGAATGGAGCCAAAGTGTTACTGGTCACAGGGAACCTGCCAACAGTAATGCTTTGGCTCTTTCTTGTGAGAATTATGCTGTTACAGATCTAATGCAATGCTATATTCCTTCATCCAAAGATTAATCTGAATATAGTAAGCCAAAAGCTGGGGACCAGCCATCAACTGACCATACCAAGGGGTTTTATAGGAGAGGGGCGTATTTAAAAAATTGTAGGCTTTCTCTTTATCCACAAATATATTTACTGGTTCGCTGTTATCTGCTAAAATTCTAAGAAATTCCTGGCGCAAAAGCTGCTCATAGCCCGGATTGTAAGTTTTGGGATAGGGGCTTTTTTTGCGGAATAGTACACTGTCAGGCAGCAACCCCTTCATGGCATGCCGCAGCAGACCTTTTTCTGTATTTTCAAGAAACTTCATATCCCATGGTACATTATACAGGTATTCCACAATCCGATGATCTGCAAAGGGCACACGGGCTTCCAGACCATGATACATACTGGTTCTGTCCATGCGTTCCAGCAGGGTTGCCATAAACCATTTCAAATTCAGGTAAGACAATTCTCTGCGGCGTTTTTCCTCTCCGGTTTCTCCTGTGAGCCTGGGAGTCTCCGAGATGGTAGTTTCATAAGCGGTCGCAGCATATTCTTTTAAGGGCAGGTGTTTCAGCAGATTGTCTTTTAATAATACGGTTCGTGCTGCCATATCATAACTCCATGGAAAGGCTTTCCGCTGAAACATATCCTTTCGGTAAAACCAAGGGTATCCTCCAAAAATTTCATCCGCACATTCCCCTGTTAAGGTAACACGATGATTCTGGCTCACCTGACCGCAAAAGTACAGAAGAGAGGACTCCACATCTGCCATACAGGGAAAATCTCTGGCATTGAGTGCATCATGAAGATGGGTATAAAGCTGTTGGTTGCTGCACTGAAGCACGGTGTGATTGGTGGAAAGGGCTTTTGCCATCTCTAGTGCAAAGGGCAAATCCTGAGTGGGCTGAAAGCTGTTGGACTGAAAAAATTCCTCATTGCCCTCAAAATCAAAGGAGTAGGTGGAAAGCTGTTTGCCCTGTTTTTTCAGTTCCCCGGCGGTGACGGCGGTGACGATACTGCTGTCTAAGCCGCCGGACAAAAAGGTGCAGATGGGAATGTCAGAAAGCATCTGCATGGTAATGGCATCCGTCACAAGAAATCTGACTTGTTCCAAGGTCTGGCTCAGAGAGTCCGTGTGTGGGTGACCGGACAGAGACCAATAGGTGTGGCTGGTAAGTTTGCCTTTCTGCAGGGTGAGATAGGTGCCGGGAAGTACTTCTTTAATGGCAGAATAAACAGTTTTGCCGGGAGTGTGGGCAGGTCCTAGGGCAAACAATTCGCACAGTCCTTCTTGGTCTGTGGCGGATAATGATGGATTACAGGCAAGCAGAGACTTTATTTCCGAACCAAAAAGGAACTTTTCCGGCTGCTGGGCAAAAAATAAAGGTTTCACACCCAGCCGATCTCTGCACAGAGTGAGCTGTTCTTTCCGTTTTTCCCAGATGGCAAAGGCAAAAATGCCGTTTAGCTTGGGGAACAGATTGGTACCATAAAATGCATAACCTTTCAGCAAGACCTCTGTATCACAGGTGGTGTCAAAGGTAATGCCCTGTGCTTCCAGTTCCCGCCGTAAACATTTCATATTATAGATTTCTCCATTATATACAATTACATAATCTTCGTAGCGGTTGTTGAGTTCCATAGGCTGTTTTCCCCGGATAATATCCAGAATGGACAGCCGTACATGGGCAAGACCGCAGTGCTCATCCAGATAAATTCCATCCCCATCAGGACCTCGATGCTTTTGGGCTGCATTCATTTTTGTTAAAAGCAGCCTGCTGTGTTCCTGCTGTTTCAGCAGTCCCCCCTTTCTATGATAAAAACCACTAATTCCACACATTACATATCATCCTTTCAAACATTCTAGTTATTGGCAGTAATTCCATCAGGAGCGAATTACCGGCTGAAGTTGTTTGCCTTCTAAGGCAGCTTTGGCAGCAGGAACAAGCAAATCCAGATGGGAGATCATGGAGTTTGGCTTTTTGTAAGGAGCATCCTGACCAAAAGGTACAAAATATACATTTTTGCTATTCATAAGCAGACCGATATTTTTAAAGTTCATTCCTAAGGCATCATTGGTGGACAGAGAAATCAGCAGAGGCTTTTCGTTTCGCAGGTGTGCCTTGCATGCCATCAGCACCGGACTGTCGGTAATTCCATTTGCCAGTTTAGCAATAGTATTGCCAGTACAAGGCATAATAATAAGAATGTCCAAAAATCCATTTGGTCCTATAGGTTCTGCTTTCTCGATGGTGTCCATCACTTCCCGATTACAGATGGCTTCGATCCGTTTTCGAAAATCACTGCTTTTTCCAAAACGGCTGTTGATTTTCTGAGAGTGAAAGGACAAAATGGGGTAAAGGTCTGCCCCCTCCTCTGCCATTTGTTCCAAGCGTTCTAAGGCTGCCTTGTAGGTACAGAAAGAGCCGGTAAAGGCTATGCCGATTTTTAAGCCTTCCAATGTCATAGAAATCCTCCTATTCAAATTTAGTTTCCAGAGAGTTTTTTAATATAAAACAGGTCAGAATTTCAGCAGAAGATACCGGTGAGTATTTTGCAGGCAAAGACATGCAAATATGGGTATCCAGAGAAAGTGCCTGTGCTGCCTCCACGTCAATGCCATAAGGGAAGGAGGCTATGTCAAAAAGCATGGCAGAGGGGTCAGCCTGTGCCAGTAAGTTTTTGTCGAGTATTTTAGCTGGAACTGTGTTTAAAATCAGCGGATAGTTGCCAATAATTTCAGATAGTTGTGTGAAATCTGCGGTCTTCATGCCAAGAGAATAAGCTTCCATGCGTGCATCTTCTCTCCGGGCACAGACACAAACGTTGGCATTCAGGGCTTTTAACTTGCCGGCAAGGGTTTTACCACAACTGCCATAGCCTAGTACCAAAACTTTGCAATCGTGGAGATTACAGGGAAAAGCAGTAAGTATCTCAGCAATCAAACCCTCGGCAGTGGCAATGGAATTGTAAATGTTGATGGAAGACTGCTCCATATAGTCATAGTAGGTAACGCCGCGATGAGTGACAAATTCCCGATATTCTCTGGGAATACAGCCGGCAAAAATGCACTGACCTCCATGAAGAAAGCCTAAAAGCTCCTTGCAATGGTAGGAGCAGTCACAGGTCATGTTTAGATTGCCGCCCTTTTGCATGGGGATTGGCAGAATGATATTTTCAGCATTCTTCACTGCCAGCTCCATGGTTTTTGCCCTGTGAGGAAATTCTGCGTCGCCAGGGACACCAAAGCTGAGACATTGGTAATGCTGAGACAATTTCCTGAGAATGAAATTTTGCCGCAGATCACCGCCAATAACGGCATATTTATATTGATAAATAGAAAACACCTCACATAACAGGTTTCAATTATTCTATGACGAAAACAAAAAAAAGTGCCTGTCATAGAAATTATATTTTGCAAAACTAACCACTGGTTGACAAGCAATGAGGGAAATAATAAAATTTATAAGAGAAAAAGCACTGTTTCACACAGGACGGTGAAAAATTAGCAGAAACAATAAAAATGTTGTTTTTTAACATTTTGCAGGGCTTTTTCATGGAAATGTGAGATGCAAAACAGTTTCAAGCAAAATTTCACAAAAAGGGAGTGTATACAATTAGATGGATATTAACAGTGTATTAACGGGCTTAGATCAACTATTTCAGGAAAAGAAAATACAAGAGGTGGAGCCTTATTTAAACCAACAGTTGAATTTGGCAAAAGAACAGCAAGATAACGGAGCTGTGCTGACCATTTTAAATGAGCAGATTGGTTATTACCGCAGTATCAGCCGTAGGACGGAATCAATTCAGGCCTTTGAGCAGGCAAAGGAATGTGTGAAATCCATGGGGCTTTCCGGTACGGAACATGAGGCCACCACCCTATTAAATGGTGCCACTGCTCTCCGTGCTGCAGAACGGTATCAGGATGCCATGGAGGAATACCGTAAAGTGGAGGAGATCTATGGGAATAGCATTGAAAAGAATGATTACCGTTTTGCCAGCTTGTATAACAATATGAGTTTGCTTTATACTGCTTTAGAGCAGTACGAGGATGCAGCAGAGTGCCTGAAAAAGGCATTGGTAGTATTACAGAACCTAGAAAATTCCCAAATTGAGCAGGCAATTACCTATACGAATCTGGCATTGAATTACAGTAAAACAGAGGACAAGGAAGCCAGAAGTGAAGCCCTTGCATCGGCTCTTCATTTGTTTGAAATCTATGCTCACAACAAGGACGCTCACTATGCGGCTGCCTTGTCCGGTTTGGCGGGGGCTTATTATGAGACGGGGGATATGATTCAGGCAGCAAAGACTTATCAAATGGTCTGTGAGGACATCCGTTCCTACTTTGGTGAAAATATGTCCTATGCCATCAGTTTGGAAAATCTTGCTGTGGTATACCGTACTATGGGAGATATGGATCAGGCGGAAATACTTATGAATCAGGCAGAACGAATCAGGGGGGAATTACAGTGAAGGGATTAGAACTGGCAGAAAAATATTTTGAAGAGATAGGAAAACCAATGCTGATGGAGAAATATCCACAGGTTTATGAACGGATGGCAGTGGGCTTAGTAGGGCAGGGCTCGGAATGTTTTGGCTTTGATGATGAGCTGTCCACAGATCACGACTTTGGTCCTGGATTTTGTATTTGGCTGAACCAACAGGATTTTCAAGAGGTTGGAATTAGGATAATGATGGATTATGAACGGCTGCCGGGAGAATTTATGGGGATGCCGGCAAGAACTGCCACTGCACAGGGGGGCGGACGAGTAGGTGTTCATGAAATTGGAAATTTCTATCAGAACTTTATTGGAAGTCCCAAGGTGCCGGAAAAGCCATTGGAATGGCTTTATATTCCGGAAAGTTATCTGGCCACTGCCACTAATGGCAGGGTTTTTGTGGATAACTTAGGCGAATTTAGTGAAATTCGTGGAAAACTTTTGGAATTTTATCCAGAGGATGTGCGTATCAAGAAAATTGCTGCCAGAGCAGCGGTGATGGCACAGTCTGGGCAGTATAATTATGCAAGACTTATGAAACGGGGAGAATATGTTGGTGCAAGCCTTGCTCTTTCAGAGTTTGTAAAGAACACGATTTCTATGGTTCATTTATTAAATAAGGAATATACTCCCTTTTATAAATGGGCATTTCATAGTATGGCGGCTTTACCTAAAGTGACCCAGGTGCGGGATAAGCTGAATCAGCTTGTTGGCATGGAATTTCAGAAGGAAGCATGGAAAGATGTGAAACCACAGGAATATGTGTTTGATTTAAATACAGCAGATAAAAAGGTTAATCTCATAGAAGATATCTGCGGTTGTGTGGTGAAGGAACTGCAGGAGCAGGGGCTTACTGATAGAACAGATGATTTTCTGGAAAATCATACGCAAGAGATTATGAAAAGGATTCAAGATGAGTCCATCCGCAGCCGCCATGTGATGGAAGGATAAGAAGTGGGGAAAGAAAAGGACAAAAAGACCCTGTGGAGGAAAAATCTCAGAGATAAGCCAAGCATTTCAAAGGAAAAGAGGAGAGGCAGATGCAGGAGAGCAATCAGGAGAATAAAAAGGCACATATCCATCCCTTGAAAGATAAAGAAAATGTACATAAGCATGAACAGATAGGGGAACATAATCAGGAACATGCTCATGGGCATACCCACTCCCACACCCACAAGGAGACAAAGGCAGTGCTGAATCGCATGGCACGTCTTATGGGACACTTAGAATCCGTTAAGAGAATGGTGGAAGAAGGAAGGGATTGCAGTGAGGTGTTGATCCAAATCGCAGCGGTGCGTTCTGCACTGGATGGTGTTAGCAGGATTATTTTAAAGGATCACATTGACCACTGTATCAAGGAAGCAGTGGAAGAAAATGACATGGAAACCATTGAAAATTTAAAGAAAGCAATCGATAAATTTATTTAGTATTGTTGTTGCTTTTGATGAAATTGGGAAAAAAGCACTTATTGTTTCGAAATTATTACGAAAAAATTAAAAAAATACTAGACAAATATGAACAACTATGTTATATTATAATTACAGTAAGGCAGAGAGCTTAAGGACGCAAAAGAAGTTCAAAACCTTATGTGATACCTTTTTTGTAAATTTATAAAATCCCCTATTATAAATTTACTTACTCCCCCCTCATTATTATATAGTTTTGTGAAAAGAGCGCAGTTGCCAAGCAACTCCGCTCTTTTCACGTTGCATAATTAAATAAAATGTGCCATACTAAAATTACCGCAATGAATATCAGAAAGGGGGAATCGAGCATGGAAGAATTAGTACAAAAGATCATAGAAGTGGAATGGGCACAGTTTCAACTGGTACAAAATGAAGGGGGACGAGCGGACTGTCAGGATGACTGGAATACCTTTCATTTGATGAGAGAAAGTCAGTTTATGAACTGGCCCTTGGAGATATTAGAAAGCTACGCCAAAGATCTGATGGCAGCCATGGACAATCAATGGAATCTTATTTTTGAAAAATATGGCAGAATGATGAAAAGCACGGCACCGGAAAGATATCAGGAGTTAGAACATCTCTTTCCAAAACGCAGTGAGGAGCGAATTGCCAGAATGGAACAAACCATAGCCATTCAGACCAAATGGTTGGAAGAATTTGCACCAAAGTATCCTAATCTTATGAAAGCTGCGAGATATATTCATACTTCAGAGGATGGTCCCTATGAGACTTCTTCGGAAACCTATCTGCGGGGGGAACTTGCCACATATTCTGATTCCACAGAAGAATTATATTCCGCTTATATTCAAAAGCTGTTGGAAGAAGGCAGGAATTTTGTGGAAATGACGTATGACTATATGGTAAAAGCTTATGGTTATAGCTCCATTGCTGATGCGGATGAGAAAATGGGAAAATACAATTAGGAGTGAGAGATATGGAGTGGAAGCAATTATTATCGGGGGAACGTGTGCGGAGTCAGACTCACAAAAATGAGAAAGACTACCGAAGTGAATTTGAGAAAGATTATCACAGGATTATTGTCAGTGCCTCTTTCCGCAGGCTTCAGGATAAGACCCAGGTCTTTCCCTTGGATAAAAGTGATTTTATCCGCACCAGACTGACGCATTCGATGGAGGTATCCTCCATTGGAAAATCTTTTGGAAAATCTATATACCATTCGGTAAAGGAGCGGTATCCTCAGGCGGAGATTACAGAAAGGGATGCGGCAGATATGGGAGATGTACTGCTTTCTGCTGGATTAATTCATGATATAGGCAATCCTCCCTTTGGACATTTTGGAGAAAATGTTATCCAAGAGTGGTTTCAGAAAAATTTATCAGTGGATGGAATCCAGTTTCGGGGAAAACCAGTGGTTTCTTATTTGAACCCACAGATGATAGCGGATTTTACCAACTTTGAAGGCAATGCACAGGCACTGAGGGTAGTTACAAAGCTTCACAGCCTTGTGGATGCCCAAGGGATGAACTTAACCAAAGCAATTTTAAATACAATTATTAAATATCCTGTGTCTTCTTTGGAAATAAACAAAAAAAGTGGAGATATTAAGGAAAAGAAGATGGGATACTTTTATGCAGAGCAGAAAGTGTTTCAAAGTATTACAGAAGGTACTGGGGCAGGGAAGTGCCGTTATCCCCTCGCCTATATTTTAGAGGCGGCAGACGATATCGCCTATCGCACAGCAGACATTGAGGATGGTTTTAAAAAAGGAAGAATTTCCTTTGCTAAGCTGTCTATGGCATTGGAAATGAATACTTATCGGGAACATGCAGGGGAATTGGAATATGAGTTTCTTGGAAAAGCGATACAGGAATTTTTTGAACGTTATCAGAAAGGTATTGAGAGAAAATATCATGATGTGGAGCGGTATGCGGTACAGAATTGGGTGATTGGTGTTCAGAGGTATCTGATTGAGGCGGCTACCGATTCATTTACGGATCATTATTCAGAGATTATGGCAGGCACTTACAAAGAGGATTTATTTGTAGGTACCAAAGCCCAGTATCTGGCTGATTTTCTGGGGGATATTGCTTATCAACAGGTTTTTCAGAGCAAGGAGATCTTAAAGCTGGAAGCAGCATCTCACCAGATTTTAACTTTTTTGCTGGAACGCTTTGTGGATGCGGCAATTGTGTATGACACCCAAGAGCCGAAAAACCAGATTCAGCTAAAACTTATGGAATTGGTCTCCGATACCTATAAATATATTTATCATGTATATTCCGAAAAGAAAGATGAGGGTGAAAAGCTGTATCTTCGTCTTTTGTTGGTGACGGACTTTATTTCCGGCATGACGGATCATTATGCCAAAACCTTATATCAGGAATTAAATGGGATCTATTAAAAAATAGGAAAGAGCTGCCACTTTTATTCATGACAATAGAAAGTTTGCAGAGTGTGCATTCTATTGTTTATCACCAAATCTTAGAAAGAGATATCATTGTACAAAACTACATTTTAGCAGAACGGAATTTTTTATCAGGAGGGATTTATGGCAACCATTAGTGTATGCATGATTGTAAAGAATGAAGAACAAGTATTGGCACGCTGTCTAAACTGCTTGAAAACCATTGCAGATGAAATTATTATTGTTGATACCGGCTCTACGGACCAAACCAAGACGATTGCAGCGGAATATACCGACAAAATCTATGATTATCCATGGACAGGAGATTTTGCAGATGCAAGGAATTTCTCCTTTTCCAAAGCGGTGATGGATTATATTTATGCGGCAGATGCAGATGAGATTATTGATGAAGAGAATCAGAGACGTTTTCTTTTGTTAAAAGAAGCATTGCTGCCGGAAGTGGAAATTGTACAGATGAAATACTGTAATCAGTTAGAGCATGGCAGTGTCTACAATTTTGACACAGAATACCGGGGAAAATTGTATAAGAGACTTCGTACCTTTTGGTGGACAGACCCCATCCATGAAACTGTGAATTTAGAGCCGGTGGTTTTCGATTCGGAAGTGGAAATTATACACAAACCACTGAAAAAGCATGACAGGAGAGACTTCGAAGCCTTTGAACAACTGATAAAGAAAGGGGAACGCTTTTCCAAAAAGCTGCTGCTTATGTATGCCAAGGAGTTATTTATTGCAGGCAGCAGGGAGGATTTTCAAAAGGCAGAGCCCTTTTTTCAGAAGGTATTGCAGCAGGAGCGAAGCTTGGATGAATACAAGGCAGCAGATTGCGTGCTGGCAAGGGCGGCATTGGAACAGGGGGAGTTGCATAACTTTTTTACGATCTGCCTAAAAGAGGTGGCAGACAATCCACCAGCAGAAATCTGCACTCTGCTGGGTATGTATTATGAAGAGAAAAAGTGTTATCAGGAGGCAGTCATGTGGTACTACAATGGTGTACAGGAACAGGAATGTATTTTGAATTTGAAATACAGCACGGACATCCCCTTGAGGGGTTTAATTGTATGTTATGAACAATTAGGACAAAGTGAAATGGCAGAAGAATACCGCAAAATGTTAAAAAATGCCTTAGAAGGGTAAATGTGCATAAAAATGGAAAGAAAAAATTGTGAATTTTTTATCTCAAAATGCAAAATCTTGCGGATGACATTTGAAAAACTGTGTTATATACTGTAATTAAGGGAAAATATATACTGGAACGAAATTGTGATACACACGGATAAGTTTATGGTATAAGATTTTGACAATAGCTTATTTATCAACATTGGAAAGGGGGATTTCCCATGGCAGGAATTAATAGTTTATATATGAATGTGTACAATACGTATTTGACTACATACAATACAAAGTCATTAACCAGATATGACACACATAAGAAAAGTGAACTGCGTGGTATCTATAATGCCATTGTAAAACTGAATAAGGAATCTCCGCTTTACAAGGTTAATTTCTCCAGAGAGACACAAGAATATGCAGTGGAGTTGAAAGAAGGTGCAAGAGGACTAAAAAATGTCATCAATGATTTAACCAATGGAAATACAGAAGAGATTTTTAATAAGAAGACAATGTTTTCGGAAAATGACCAAGTGGTAACTGCTAAATATATCGGTGATGATTTGAAAAATGATTCTCAGATAGATGATTTTCAAGTGGAGGTACATTCTTTGGCAGAGCCTCAGGTGAATGAGGGAAGATATCTTCCAAAAGGAGAACGATTGCTGGAGACCGGAATTTACGCTTTTAATATAGAAGTAAATGGTCAGGATTACGAATTTCAGTTTGGTGTGGCAGATGGAGACAATAATATGGAAGTACAGAACAAGCTGAAACGTCTCATCAATAACTCTAATATTGGTTTGAAAGCGGAAGTGAATACCACAGATACTGCCTCGGCATTACAGATTACTTCCAAGGATACGGGAAGCAGAGGAAGAGATGGTCTTATTTTCCATGTGACAGATATACCGCCTGATAGTTATGGTGTGGTTTCTCGGTTTGCACTGGATAATGTGAATGTTTATCCCAAGGATTCTTCGTTTGCCATCAACGGTGTGGAAAGGAATACGCATTCTAACACCTTTGTGGCAGGAAAAGCCTTTGAGATAACCCTGCACGGTATTAGTGCTGCCAATAATCCCAGCGTGATTGGATTTAAAACAGATACGGAGGCTATTACAGAACATATTGAGACTTTTGTGTCAGAATATAATTCCTTTTTGGATACGGTACGGGGGTATTCTGACCTGCAGCCCAGAAGTGAGAAGCTTATCAGGGAATACACCAACATTGCCAGACAGTATATGAATGATTTGGAGTCCATTGGTCTGGAGATCATGAGTGACGGAAATATTCACATTGATGCAGGACTTCTTACAGAGGCCACAAAGGACGAGGAGAATTATAATGAGACCTTGCAGGGCATTAACGGATTTAAGAATGCGGTGCTGCGAAAGGCAAATCAGTCTTTGTTGGATCCCATGGAATATGTGGATAAGGTAATGCTGAATTACAAAAATCCCGGCAGAAATTATGTCAATCCCTATGTGACATCCATATATAGTGGAATGATGTTTAACAGCTATTGTTAGAATTAAGAAACCATTTCTCTCTGGTGAGAGAGATGGTTTTTTCTTACAAAATGGGACAGAAGCGTTGCCAGGCACAGGGAACTTGTAATATGATTTTTACGAAAATCACAGGAAATCTATAAAAACAGTTGACGTGCCCCGCCACTTTATGCTATATTTAAATGGCGACATGGAAGTTAGGTCTTTTTTTTATGCCTAAAAACAGGACAAAGCATAGAGAAAAGATCAAGAAGCAAAAAACAAAATCGAAGTAAAGCGGAGGTGGAAGTTGTGCGTACAAAAATTACATTGGCATGTACAGAATGTAAGCAGCGTAATTACAACATGACGAAGGATAAGAAGACACATCCAGACAGAATGGAAACAAAAAAGTATTGTAGATTCTGCCGGTCACACACATTACACAAGGAAACAAAATAGTTGCTTAAAGGAGTGATAAGATGGGAGAAACGAAGAGCGAAAAGGCAAATGGAACTTTGACAGCAGATGAGAAACAGAACAATAAGAAGAAAAAATCCTCTGTTAAGAAAAAAAGTAAGTTTGCCGATCTGAAGGCTGAATTTAAGAAAATTATCTGGCCGGACAAGGAAACTCTCACAAAACAGACAACCGCTGTTGTGGCTATTTCAGTTGTTTTGGGTGTAATAATCAGTGCCTTGGATTTCTTAATCCAGTACGGTGTAGATTTCTTAGTAAAATAAGGGCATAGGTGAATGGTAATGGCAGAAGCAGAAGCAAATTGGTATGTTGTCCACACTTACTCGGGCTACGAGAATAAGGTGAGAGACAACATAAAGAAAACAATTGAAAACAGACACCTTGAAGATCAGATATTGGAAGTTAGAGTTCCAATGCAGGACGTCGTAGAGGTCAAGAACGGAGCTAAAAAACAAGTTCAAAAGAAGATGCTTCCGGGCTATGTGCTGATTCATATGGTTATGAATGATGATACTTGGTATGTAGTTCGCAATACGCGTGGTGTGACCGGATTCGTGGGACCTGGGTCTAAGCCGGTGCCATTGACAGAAGACGAGATGCGCCCACTGGGAATCGGAGTCGAGGAAGTGGTTGTGGACTTTGTGGAAGGTGATACTGTATCTGTAATTGCAGGTGTATGGAAGGATACTGTAGGTGTGATCCAGAGCATGAATTACAGCAAGCAAAGTGTCATAATCAACATTGATTTATTTGGTCGTGAAACACCAGTAGAAATAAGTTTCACAGAAATTAAGAAGATGTAACAAGAAGTGTGCTATTTATGGATAGTATGCGTGGGAGGGAAATTCCCGCCAATACCACAGATTTAGGAGGTGCCTCAAAATGGCAAAAAAAGTAGAAGGTTATATTAAATTACAGATTCCTGCTGGAAAGGCAACACCAGCTCCACCAGTTGGACCGGCACTTGGTCAGCATGGTGTAAACATCGTTCAGTTTACGAAAGAGTTCAACGCAAGAACAGCAGACAAGGGAGATTTGATTATCCCTGTAGTGATTACTGTTTATGCTGACAGAAGCTTCAGCTTCGTAACAAAGACTCCGCCAGCTCCAGTATTAATCAAGAAAGCATGTAACATTAAGTCAGGTTCCGCAGTTCCCAATAAGACTAAGGTTGCAACTATCACAAAGGCTCAGGTAAAAGAAATTGCTGAGACAAAAATGCCAGACTTAAACGCAGCAAGCTTGGAAGCAGCTATGAGCATGATCGAAGGCACTTGCAGAAGTATGGGTGTTACAATAGTAGACTAATTATGGTCAATTAGTAGGAATGATTCGGAATTTCGTGGGAGGGCAATCCCCGTTATTACCACTAGGAGGTTTATTAGAATGAAAAGAGGAAAAAAATACCTTGAGGCTGCAAAGAATGTAGAACGTGCAGTACAGTATGAAACAGCAGATGCAATTAGCTTAGTAAAGAAAAACGCTGTTGCAAAATTTGATGAGACAATCGAAGCTCATATCAGAACAGGTTGTGACGGACGTCACGCAGAGCAGCAGATTCGTGGTGCGGTAGTTTTACCACATGGTACAGGCAAGTCTGTCCGTGTATTAGTGTTTGCTAAGGGTGCGAAGGCAGACGAAGCTACGGCAGCAGGTGCAGAATTTGTTGGCGGCGAAGAGTTAATTCCGAAGATTCAGAACGAAGGATGGTTTGACTTTGACGTGGTAGTTGCGACACCGGATATGATGGGTGTTGTTGGTCGTCTGGGACGTGTACTCGGACCAAAAGGCTTAATGCCAAACCCAAAGGCTGGTACCGTAACCATGGACGTAACCAAAGCTGTTCAGGATATCAAAGCTGGTAAGATTGAATACCGTCTTGATAAGACGAATATTATCCATGTGCCAATTGGTAAAGCTTCTTTCACAGAAGAGCAGTTAGCGGACAACTTCCAGACGCTGATGGATGCAATCATTAAGGCTAAGCCGAGTGCCTTAAAGGGACAGTATTTAAAGAGCATTACTCTGGCTCCTACCATGGGACCTGGTGTAAAAGTAAGCTCTGCTAAGTATGTTTAAAATTAGTGATTGACATTCCTTTTATAGAATGTTATAATAAAATAGTTGTGTAAACAATACTGCCGTAGACAGTAGGTGCCGCAAGGCATAAGATGAAAACGCCTACCGAGGAAAATTTCTAGTAAGTATAGAATTTTTATGCCTCTTGGTCTGCCAAGAGGCATTTTTACTTATATCGGCAGAAAATAAATTAAGGAGGTGTACGATTCGTGGCAAAAGTTGAAATTAAAAAACCTATCGTAGATGAAATCGCAGAACACATCAATGGTGCTCAGGGCGTTGTTTTAGTTGATTATCGTGGGCTCACTGTGGAACAGGATACAGAACTTCGTAAGCAGCTGAGAGAAGCCGGTGTCATATACAAGGTTTACAAAAACACAATGATGAACTTTGCATTCAAGGGAACAGAATTTGAAGGATTATCTTCTTATTTAGAAGGACCAAATGCTATTGCAATTTCAAAAGAAGATGCAACAGCACCAGCTCGAATTCTCAGCAAGTTTGCTAAGACAGCACCAGCACTTGAATTAAAGGCAGCCGTTGTGGAAGGCAATGTATATAACACAGATGAGGTTAAGGCTCTTGCAAATATCCCATCAAGAGAAGAATTACTTTCCAAGTTACTTGGAAGTATGCAGTCACCGATTGGCAATCTTGCTCGTGTGCTTAATCAGATTGCAGAATCAAAAGGTGCAGAAGCATAATTGCAGACAGTAAATTAGAATCAGGAAAATGACAAATTTTGGAGGTAGAATAAAATGGCAAAGTTGACAACAGAAGAATTTATTGCAGCTATCAAAGAATTATCTGTATTAGAATTAAATGATTTAGTAAAAGCTTGTGAAGAAGAGTTTGGTGTATCCGCAGCAGCAGGTGTTGTAGTGGCAGCAGCTGGTGGAGATGGTGCAGCAGCTGGTGATGAAAAGACAGACTTCAATGTAGAATTAACAGAAGTTGGTCCTAACAAGGTTAAGGTTATTAAGGTTGTTCGTGAAGTTACCGGCTTAGGCTTAAAAGAAGCTAAGGAAGTAGTTGACGGTGCACCTAAGATGCTTAAGGAAGGTGCTGAAAAGGCAGAAGCTGAAGACATCAAGGCTAAGTTAGAAGCTGAAGGTGCTAAGGTTACTCTTAAATAATTTAGACCAAAACTTATGGAAAGCTCTCTTATTTGTTAAGAGGGCTTTTTTCCATAAAAACAGCATGTTTGTATGGAATGTTATCTGTGAAGGCTTGGAATAGTTAGAAAATTTTTAAAAAAACTTGACATAAAAATAGTATTTGTGCTATCATATAACGTGCACTATTATGGTGCATAATACCTACCAAAAGTATAGTTATAGAAATTTACAAAAGGTTTCCATAACTATGCTTTTGGTACACAAAAAAGTAAACATTTTAGAACAGGGGTGAAACGTCAATGGAGAAAAACAGAATACGTCCAGTGAAGGCTGATAAAAGCATGCGTATGAGCTACTCAAGACAGAAAGAGGTACTGGAAATGCCGAATCTTATTGAGGTTCAGAAGGATTCTTATCAGTGGTTTTTGGACGAAGGACTGAAAGAAGTTTTTGCGGATATCTCTCCAATCGCAGATTATAGCGGCCATTTGAGCCTTGATTTTGTTGATTTTGTACTTTGTGAAAAAGATGTGAAATATTCCATCGAAGAGTGTAAAGAAAGAGATGCTACATATGCAGCTCCTCTGAAAGTACGGGTTCGACTGAACAATAAAGAGACAGGCAATATTACAGAGCACGAAATTTTCATGGGTGATTTACCATTAATGACTGCTACCGGTACGTTTGTAATCAATGGTGCAGAGCGTGTTATTGTAAGCCAGTTAGTGCGTTCACCAGGTATCTACTATGCCATTACACGTGACAAGGTTGGTAAGGAACTGTTCTCCTCCACGGTAATCCCCAATCGTGGTGCTTGGTTAGAATATGAGACAGATGCCAACGACGTATTCTATGTCCGCGTGGACAGAACAAGAAAAGTACCAATCACTGTTCTAATCAGAGCATTAGGTGTGGGAACTGATGCAGAAATTATTGATTTATTTGGTGAAGAGACAAAGATTTTAAGAAGTATTGAAAAGGATAATTCTAAGAATTATCAGGATGGTCTGTTGGAATTATATAAAAAGATTCGACCCGGTGAGCCACTTTCCGTAGACAGTGCAGAAAGCTTGATTACCAGCATGTTTTTTGATGCAAGACGATATGATCTTGCAAAGGTAGGTAGATATAAATTTAATAAAAAGCTGGCATTAAAGAACCGCATTCGCCACCAGATTCTTGCAGAGGATGTAATCAATACTGCAACCGGTGAAATTATTGCAGAAGCAGGCACTAAGGTGACACCGGAACTGGCGGATGAGATTCAGAATGGGGCAGTTCCCTATGTAATGATTCAGACAGAACAAAAGAATGTGAAAGTTCTGTCCAACATGATGGTGGATATTACCAAATATGTGGATGCAGATGCCAAAGAAATGGGCATTACAGAGCTGGTATATTACCCCAAATTAAAAGAGATTTTAGAGGAAAATGAGAGTCTTGCAGATATTAAGGAAGCAGTAAAATTAAATGTGTCCGAGTTGATTCCGAAACATATTACAAAGGAAGATATTTTTGCTTCAATTAACTACAATATGCATTTAGAGTACGGTCTGGGAACGAAGGATGATATTGACCACTTAGGCAACAGAAGAATTCGTGCAGTGGGAGAATTGTTGCAGAATCAGTACCGTATTGGTTTGTCCCGCCTGGAGCGAGTGGTTCGTGAGCGAATGACAACGCAGGATTTGGAGGGAATTTCTCCCCAGTCATTGATTAATATTAAACCGGTAACAGCAGCAGTCAAGGAATTCTTTGGTTCTTCCCAGTTGTCCCAGTTTATGGATCAAAATAATCCACTGGGTGAGCTGACCCACAAAAGACGTTTGTCTGCTTTAGGACCGGGTGGTTTGTCCAGAGACAGAGCCGGATTCGAGGTACGAGATGTACACTATTCTCATTATGGAAGAATGTGTCCCATCGAGACACCGGAAGGTCCCAACATCGGTTTGATCAACTCTCTGGCTACTTATGCAAGGATTAATGAGTATGGATTTATCGAAGCACCTTATCGTAAGATTGACAAGACAGATCCTAAGAATCCAAGAGTTACCGATGAAGTTGTATATATGACTGCCGACGAAGAAGATAACTATCATGTGGCACAGGCAAATGAGCGTCTGGACGAAAACGGCTACTTTAAGCGTAATTCCGTATCCGGTCGTTACAGAGAGGAAACACAGGAATATGAGAAGAGTATGTTTGATTACATGGACGTGTCTCCGAAGATGGTATTCTCTGTGGCTACTGCACTGATTCCTTTCTTGGAAAATGACGATGCCAACCGTGCACTGATGGGTTCCAACATGCAGCGTCAGGCAGTTCCCTTATTGACCACAGAGGCTCCGGTGGTAGGTACCGGTATGGAGCCCAAGACAGCCGTAGACTCCGGTGTGTGTGTGGTGGCCAAAAAGGCTGGTACGGTGGAGCGTTCCGAGTCCAATCAGATTACTTTGAAGAATGATGACGGAACTAGAGATGTGTACCGTTTGACCAAATTTTCCAGAAGTAATCAGAGCAACTGCTACAACCAAAGACCTATTGTATTCAAAGGCGAACATGTAAACAAGGGTCAGGTCATTGCAGATGGTCCATCTACCTCTATGGGTGAGATCGCATTAGGCAAGAATCCTTTGATTGGTTTCATGACCTGGGAAGGATACAACTACGAGGATGCGGTGTTGTTAAGTGAAAGACTGGTGCAGGAAGATGTATATACCTCAGTTCATATTGAGGAATATGAGGCAGAGGCAAGAGATACCAAATTGGGACCGGAAGAGATCACAAGAGATGTTCCAGGGGTTGGTGACGATGCCTTAAAGGATTTGGATGAGCGAGGCATTATTCGCATTGGTGCTGAGGTGCGTGCAGGAGATATTCTGGTGGGTAAGGTAACACCAAAGGGTGAGACAGAACTTACGGCAGAAGAACGCCTTCTTCGTGCTATTTTTGGTGAAAAGGCAAGAGAAGTTCGTGACACTTCCTTGAAAGTGCCCCATGGTGAATATGGTATTATCGTAGATGCCAAGGTATTTACCAGAGAAAACGGTGATGAATTGTCTCCAGGGGTAAATCAGGCAGTTCGTATCTACATTGCCCAGAAACGTAAGATTTCTGTCGGTGATAAAATGGCTGGACGTCATGGTAACAAGGGTGTTGTTTCCAGAGTACTGCCGGTGGAAGATATGCCATTCCTTCCCAACGGACGTCCTCTGGATATTGTGTTAAATCCATTGGGTGTGCCTTCTCGTATGAATATCGGACAGGTGCTGGAAATTCATTTGAGTCTTGCAGCCAAAGCATTAGGCTTTAATGTGGCAACCCCGGTCTTTGATGGTGCCAATGAAAATGATATTATGGATACTTTGGATCTGGCAAATGATTATGTAAACTTGGAATGGGATGAATTTAAGGAAAAGCATGGTCAAGAGCTGTTGCCGGAGGTCTTGGATTATTTATATGAAAATAGAGATCACAGAAAGCTTTGGAAAGGTGTACCTATATCCAGAGACGGTAAGGTAAGACTCCGTGACGGACGTACCGGAGAATATTTTGACAGTCCGGTAACTATCGGTCACATGCATTATCTGAAACTTCACCATTTGGTAGACGATAAGATTCATGCACGTTCTACGGGTCCATACTCATTGGTAACACAGCAGCCATTGGGCGGTAAGGCACAGTTTGGCGGACAGCGTTTTGGTGAAATGGAAGTTTGGGCACTGGAAGCATATGGTGCATCCTACACCTTACAGGAAATTTTAACAGTGAAATCAGATGATGTCATTGGACGTGTTAAGACTTATGAGGCAATTATCAAGGGAGACAATATCCCGGAACCGGGTATTCCGGAATCCTTCAAGGTGTTGTTAAAGGAATTGCAGTCTTTAGGTCTGGATGTAAGAGTTTTAAGAGATGACAATACCGAAGTGGAAATTATGGAGACCTTGGATTATGGTGAGACAGATATCCACTCCATCATTGAAGGCGACAAGGACTTCAATTACGAAAAAGAGCAGCTGGGCACTATGGGCTTTCGTAAGCAGGAATTTAATGAAAATGAAGAACTTGTAGATGTGGAAGAAGAGACAGCAGAGGAAGGTTTCGAAGAAGAACTTTTTGGAGATTTCGAAGCAACGCTTGAAAACGAATAAGAAGGGAGTGCCAAGCATGCCAGAAGCAACAAAGAATGAAGAATATCAGCCAATGACATTTGATGCCATTAAAATAGGTTTAGCTTCTCCTGAAAAAATCAGAGAGTGGTCCAGAGGCGAGGTGAAGAAGCCGGAAACCATTAATTACCGTACCTTAAAACCGGAAAAAGAAGGTCTGTTTTGTGAGAGGATTTTTGGACCAAGTAAGGACTGGGAATGTCATTGTGGAAAATATAAGAAAATCAGATATAAAGGTGTTGTCTGCGACCGTTGTGGTGTTGAAGTTACCAGAGCAAATGTGCGAAGAGAGCGTATGGGGCATATTGAGCTGGCAGCTCCCGTATCTCATATTTGGTATTTCAAGGGAATTCCAAGTCGTATGGGATTAATTCTTGATTTATCACCTCGTGTCTTAGAAAAGGTATTATACTTTGCATCTTACATTGTATTGGATAAAGGCGAAAGCGATTTACAGTATAAACAGGTACTTTCCGAGCGTGAGTATCAGGAAGCAAGAGAAAAATTCGGCAGCCATTTCCGCGTGGGAATGGGAGCCGAGTCCATCAAGGAACTTCTTCATGACATTGATTTAGAGAAGGAGTCCGTTGAATTAAAGCAGGGATTAAAGGATGCCACCGGTCAGAAGAGAGCCAGAATTATCAAGCGTCTTGAAGTGGTGGAGGCATTCCGTATCTCTGGAAACAAACCGGAGTGGATGATTATGGATGTGGTTCCGGTGATTCCGCCGGATTTAAGACCTATGGTGCAGTTGGACGGCGGACGTTTTGCGACCTCTGACTTAAATGACTTATATCGTAGAATTATCAATAGAAATAACCGTTTGCAGAGACTTCTTGAGTTAGGTGCACCGGACATTATCGTCCGTAACGAAAAGCGTATGCTGCAGGAAGCAGTGGATGCTCTGATTGACAACGGAAGGCGCGGACGCCCGGTAACGGGACCAGGTAACAGAGCCTTAAAATCTTTGTCTGATATGCTTAAGGGAAAGACAGGACGTTTTCGTCAGAACCTGCTGGGTAAGCGTGTTGACTATTCCGGACGTTCTGTTATTGTAGTGGGACCGGAGCTTAAAATTTACCAGTGTGGTCTGCCAAAGGAAATGGCAATCGAATTGTTTAAGCCCTTTGTTATGAAGGAATTGGTTTCCAACGGCACATCACACAATATTAAAAATGCCAAGAAAATGGTGGAACGTCTTCAGCCGGAAGTTTGGGATGTGTTAGAGGAAGTGATCAAGGAACATCCGGTTATGTTGAATCGTGCCCCCACACTGCACAGATTAGGTATTCAGGCATTTGAACCTATTTTGGTAGAGGGTAAGGCAATTAAGCTGCATCCTCTGGTATGTACTGCTTTCAATGCCGATTTTGACGGTGACCAGATGGCGGTGCATTTGCCATTATCTGTGGAAGCACAGGCAGAATGCCGTTTCTTACTGCTTTCACCCAATAATCTTTTAAAACCTTCGGATGGTGGTCCCGTAGCCGTTCCTTCTCAGGATATGGTACTTGGTATCTATTATCTGACTATGGATAAATTAAAGGATTATACAGGCAGTGAAGGGGTTGTGGAAGTTTCTGAGCAGTTGTATGGACAGTTGGCCACGGAAGATTATGATTTTGATGATATCAAAGCAGATTTGGCAGCAGGTAAAATTGGAATGGATGATTATATCTATTTTATAGACGTGACAGACAATAATCGTAAAGTTTTATCTACTCCAAGAGATTTGCTGGGACGCTATTTCAATGATATGAATCAGGCATTGCTGGCATATGAAAACGGACAGATTTCACTTCATCAGAGTATCTTTGTCCATAGAAAACGCACCTTGGAGAATGGAACAACAATAGAGGGCAAAGTGAAAACCACTTTGGGAAGATTAATCTTTAATGAAATTGTTCCTCAGGATTTGGGATTTGTAGATAGAACAATTCCAGAAAATCAGTTAAAATATGAGATTGATTTTCATGTGGGCAAAAAAGGCTTAAAGCAGATTTTGGAAAAGGTTATCAATACTCATGGAGCAACCAAGACAGCAGAAGTATTGGATGATATTAAGGCAATGGGTTATAAGTTCTCTACCAGAGCTGCCATGACGGTATCTATCTCAGATATGACTGTGCCGCCTCAGAAGCCTCAGATGATTCAGAATGCACAGGATACCGTAGACCGTATTACAAAAAATTACAAGCGTGGTCTTGTAACAGAAGAAGAAAGATACAAAGAAGTTGTTGAGACATGGAAAGAAACAGATGCAGAGCTTACAAAGGCACTGCTTTCCGGATTGGACAAATACAACAACATCTTCATGATGGCAGACTCCGGTGCCCGTGGTTCGGATAAGCAGATTAAGCAGTTGGCAGGCATGCGTGGTTTGATGGCAGATACACAGGGTCACACAATCGAATTGCCAATCAAGTCAAATTTCCGTGAGGGACTTGACGTATTGGAATATTTCATGTCTGCTCATGGTGCTCGTAAGGGTCTGTCCGATACAGCTCTGCGTACTGCCGATTCCGGTTATTTGACACGACGTCTGGTGGATGTTTCACAAGAATTGATTATTCGTGAGACAGACTGCTGTGAGGGCAAGGAAATTCCCGGAATGTATGTAAAGGCATTTAAGGACGGAAAAGAAATGATTGAAAGCCTTGAGGAAAGAATTACAGGCAGATATACTTGTGATACCATCAAGGATAAAGAAGGAAATGTTATTGTAAAAGCCAACCATATGATTACACCAAAGCGTGCTGCGAAAATTATGAAATATGGTGTGGATGAAAAAGGTGAGCCTTTTGAAAAGCTGAAGATCCGTACGATTTTAACCTGCCGTTCTCATAATGGTGTCTGTGCAAAATGCTATGGTGCCAATATGGCAACTGGTGAAGCCGTACAAGTGGGTGAATCCGTGGGTATTATTGCAGCTCAGTCCATTGGTGAGCCGGGTACACAGCTTACCATGCGTACCTTCCATACGGGTGGTGTTGCAGGAGATGATATCACACAGGGTCTTCCTCGTGTGGAGGAAATTTTTGAGGCAAGAAGACCTAAGGGTCTTGCCATTATTTCTGAATTTGGCGGTCTTGCAACTGTTAAGGATGAAAAGGGCAAAAAGCGTGAGGTGATTGTTACCAATCATGAAACCGGTGACAGCAAGAGTTACTTGATCCCTTACGGTTCTCGTATTAAAGTATTAGACGGCGCAACGCTGGAAGCCGGTGACGAACTTACCGAAGGTAGTGTAAATCCACATGATATTTTGAAGATTAAGGGAGTTCGTGCCGTACAGGATTACATGCTGCAGGAAGTACAGCGTGTATATCGTTTGCAGGGTGTAGAAATCAATGATAAACATATTGAAGTCATTGTACGTCAGATGCTTAAGAAGATTCGTATTGAGAATAATGGAGATTCTGATTTCTTGCCGGGTACGCTGGTAGATATTTTGGATTATGAAGATATGAATCAGAAACTGTTAGAGGAAGGCTTGGAACCGGCAGAGGGTAAACAGGTACTGCTTGGTATTACAAAAGCATCTCTGGCAACCAATTCTTTCTTATCCGCAGCATCATTCCAAGAGACAACGAAAGTTCTGACAGAGGCGGCCATTAAAGGTAAGGTTGACCCACTGATTGGTTTGAAGGAGAATGTATTAATTGGTAAGCTGATTCCGGCAGGTACCGGTATGAAGAGATACAGAAATGTAAAGCTGAATACAGATTATCAGCATGATGAGGAAGAGATAACACTTTCCGAAGATGACGAAGAATTGATATTTTCCGAAGAGGCAGAGGAGACAATAGATGCAGCAGAAACAGAAGAAATTACAGAAGATGCTGCCAGTGAAGAGACAGTAGAAGAGACTGAGGAAATTACAATAGAAGAGTAACAGGAAAGGGTGCCCGGAGTTGTCCGGGCACCTTTTTTGAAAAAAGGTAACTGTTCAGTAGGTCTGTGCATTTACTGCACAGACCGTAAGA